>JACCZO010000101.1 GCA_013695925.1 Chthoniobacterales bacterium | reverse complement strand
TGATCCGGAATTTCTTTGTCCCATCGGCGCAGCTGCGTTCGCGCGAGGAAATCCGGAGCGAGCTTGGCCTAACGAATAACGAATTCCTCATCGTCCACATCTCAAATGTGCGCCCGCTCAAGCGGATCGACCTGCTCCTGCAGAGTTTTGCCGCGGCGCAGAGTTCGCGGCCGCTCCGTCTTCTCATTCTGGCGGGCAGTTCGTTTGAGCCTTACGAACCGTTTCTCGATCAGCTCGACCTGCGCGGTCGGGTGACGGTGAAGGAGCAGGTGCGTGACGTGGAGGAATATCTAAACGCGGCCGACGCCGGTCTCTACACCTCGGAGAGTGAGAGTTTTGGTTTGAGCATTCTCGAGACGCTCTTCCACGCCAAGCCGGTGGTGGCCTTTCGGGTCGGCGGCATCCCGGAGGTGGTGGTGGATGGGGAAAACGGATTTCTGTTTCCGTTTGGCGAGACCGAAGGGGTTACGCGAGCGCTCGAGCGATTGGCGGATTCGGCCGAACTGGCACGCGCGATGGGCGAGCGGGGCCAACAACGGGCGAGAGCGCTTTTCAGCGCGGATCGGATCGTGCCGGCGTACGAGGAGCTCTATCGGCGAACCCTCGCTCGGCCTGGGTAGCGCACGCGTCCCGCGTGTTGGCGATTGCGTCCCGCGATCGCGAATTTTTCTAAGACCGGCGCCGAGGAGTAAGAGTTCGCGTCAGGGAAGTTCGTCGCGGCGAGACGCCGCAACCAGCACCCGGGACGTGTGCGCTACCCGGAGGGGAGTCGTTAGGCTACGGTTTGGCCTTTGGCGTCGGGGGAACTTTTGGAGATGATCGCACCGGAGGCTTTGGGGACGCCACCGGCTCCGACGGCGTTGGCGTCGGACTGGGCTCGGTCTTGATCAGGTCCGCGCGGTTCTTGAGCAATTGCTCGACGGCGAACTTGGCGATCAAGAACGGCCGGCCTTCGAATTTCTTTTCCTTCGCCAGTTTTTCTGCGGGCGATTTCTTCTCCTCCTCCGGCTTGTCGTTAGGCGTGGGAGTGGCTGGCGCAGACGGCTTTGCCTCAACGGAAACCGTCATCGGGTAGGTTTCGCCTTTCAGTGGGCCGATCTTCAGTGTGTAGGTGAAGCCATCGACCGTTTCGATGGTGACGGTCGAAGGATTCTCAAGCTTCGTCTGCGGGTCGAGGACGTCGGTGAAATTGAAGCTCGAAATGGAGCTGGCCAGCGGTTGCGCCTTGGTGTTGTCGAGCTCTTCGCCCGGTTCCGGATCCGCGAATTGCCACTCGGCGGATTCATTCTCGCGCACCAGTTTCCATTGTTTCTCCGGAGTGTCACCGACGAGCGCGATCGATTTCGGTTTCTCGATCTTGATGAAATCGCGGTCGAGCCAGCGCTCCGGTTTGGTGACCAAATCCGAGAGCGGATCGGAGATGAGCGCAACGCGTTTGACGTTGTTCTTCGGCATGACGTAGCGACCAGCAGGAAACTCTCCGGGACCGAAACTCTGGTTCGATTTCTTGAGATATTGTTTCCCGACAAGCAGAGCGGCGACCCGCTTGTCGTCCTTGTTCTTCAGCTCGAGCAGCGTGCCGCTGGTTTTCGTATCCTTGGCCGGCTCGATGAGGTCGAAACGGCCTAACTGCGAGGGCCCGACCTGTAGCGTCTGAACCGGTTCCAGGTTCCAGACTTTTTGCAGGAAGCGGCTGACCTGTTCGAACTTGGCCGGATAATCGGCGCGTTCCCTAACGACCCAGACATCGGCTTTCCGGGCCAGGTTTACCTCGCCAGTGGCATCCTTGATCGTGATGTGCGCGACATCGTTGAGCGGAAATTCGATCACCTTGCCATCGCCCGCGGCCGGCTGAGTTTCCCAGGACCGCGTGCCGCGATGAAAGAGCACCCAGCCGATGGCGCCGAGCACGACGGCGACAACAAGAATGAGCGTGAGTTGACGAGAATTCATCGCGCGGCGGAGCGTCGGCGTTTCACAATCGCGAATGCCAGGCCGGTGAGGGCAACGAGAGCGGGCATCCCGGCGATGTCGATCCACTTGATCCGATTCTCGAGCGAATCGATATCGGCCCGCAGCTTCTTGCGCACCTGTTTGAGCTCGGTTTTCGCTTCCATTTCCTTTTTGCGGAAATTGACGAGCTCTTCCTGCTGTTGCGGCGAGAGGATGAAGCGCTGCCCTTCCTGCTTGCCACTCTGCAACTGGCCGATCTTGCGTTGCGTATCGGCCAGGCTTTCCTCCAGTTCCTTGATCTTGCTCCGGTAGCTCGCTTCGGCCTCGGACTGCATTTTTTTCACGACCGTAAACGGCCGCTCGCTCGAGGCCCGGCTCCGGACGGCGATGAGGTTGCTGTCGCCGGAGAGCTGATCGATCACGTTTTGGGCAAAGGCGAGGTTGCCGTTCGCGGGCATGAAGAGGCGCTGGCCAAAGGCGTTGCCAAGCGATCGGACGGCGACCCGGTCCTGGATCATGTCGCTGTCGCCGATGAGGACGACGGTGGTCTCCTGTTTCGATTCCTTCAGTCCGGGTTCGGTCGGCGCGGGCTCTTCTTTCTTCTCGTTAGGCTCGTTTGCCGGCGGATTTGGTTTTCCTTCCGGGAAGGCGGTTTTGAATTTTCCGCTCAAGCGGATCGCCAATGGATATTCGGTTCCGGAGGCCTTGAAGGAATTGGCGATTCCATCGCCCGGCAAACGCGCCAGCATCGGCTCGACCAGTTGAGAATCCTTTGAGGAATGCAGGAGGACAGTCTCCTGCAAACCTTCCGTCGGCGTTCCGGTGAAGACTCCGGCGAAGACGAGGAAAAGATTGCCCGCTTCCGCGGTCGCGATGTCGTCCTTGTTCATCGCCTTTTCCGTCAGGGCGAGAACGGCGGGGGCGCGCCCCTGACCGGTGCGCGCGACGTAGTTCATGTCCGCCAAGACCTGGGCATCGTTGAAGGTCACGCCCCAGGTTTTGAGCAGCCGATCGAGATTTGAATTGCTCGGCGGCGCCCCGAATTGGGAGGAAGCGGTCTGCGCATCGAGCGCGGCGAGCGGGTCGAGAAACGCGATCAGCTTGCCGCCGCGGAGGAGAAATTGGTCAAGCGCGTACTGCGTTGTCTCAGAGATCGCTTTTGGATGAATGACGAGGAGCAGCCCGACGTCATCCGGGATCGCGGTCGCATTCGGCTCGAGCTGCTGGATGGTGTAGTCGCGTTTCAGTTCCTCGATCAGGACCCAGGCGGGCTCGCCCTGTTCCTGCATCGGCATCGTCGCGGGCATTCCCGTCACGGGCAGTGAACTCAGGAGACCGATGACTGGTTTGTCGGGCGTCGTGACCCGGGCGATCGCACGCGAGATGTCGTATTCGAGCAGGCGTTCACGCTCCGGGCTGAGGAATGGGACCGCTTCTTTTTGATCGAGCTGGCTCACGCTCAGGCCGAGATAGATTCTCTCGCCGTTCGAGAGCGGCTGGGGCTCAACACCATCGAGCTTGGCTGAATCCTCCGCGTCGGAGTCCGGTTCTGGATCGAGTTTTTGGATCTGGATCAGGCCGCGAGAATTTTGCTGATATTCGGCTAACAAGTCATCGATCTGCTGCGCGTAGGTCTTGAGCAAAACCGGCATTCCGTCCGCGCTTTGCGAAACGTAAAAGCGGATCTGGACCGGCGTTTCGAGTTTTTTCAGGATCGCTTTTGTCCCAGGCGAAAGGGTGTAGGCGTGTTCCGCGGTCAGGTCGACTCGCTGTTTCACCTGGCCCGCGATGAAATTGATCGCGACCAGGATGAGGAGCATCGCCGCCACCCCAATGACGGAGAAAAGACCAGTCTGAAGTGTCTTCGTTTTCATCGTGCGAAAAGGTCAGCCGGCGCGGTGCGTACGCAGTATGACGCTGGTGGTGAAAAGGCAAAAAACGATGACGGAGATGAAGTAAAGAAGGTCGCGCGAATCGAGCACGCCTTTCTGGATGGCGTCGAAATGAGCCATGACGCTGAAGGCCGAGATCGCCTGCACAAACCAAGGGTTCGCCCAATGAACGAGCAGGTCGGTCACGGGTGGCCAGCCGGCGAGAATGAGGAAAAGGCACAGCACGACGGATAGAATGAAGCTGACGACCTGGTTGCGGGTCATGGCAGAAGTCATGGCCGCGATCGAAAGGTAGGCACCGGAGAGCAGCACGCTCCCGACATAGCCGGCGACGATGATTCCGTTATCCGGATTGCCGAGATAATTGACCGTGATGACGAGAGGAAAGGTGAGGGCGAGCGCGAGGATGAGCACGATCCAGGAAGCGAGAAATTTTCCCACGATCGCCTGCCACGGCGTCACCGGCATGGTGAGGAGGAGCTCAATCGTGCCGAGGCGGCGTTCTTCCGACCACATCCGCATCCCGACCGCGGGAACGAGGAAAAGATAAAGCCACGGATGCCAGGCGAAAAACATCACGAGGCTGGCCTGACCGCGATCGAAGAAATCGCTCACCATGAAAGTGAAGAACCCGGCGAGAAGGAGAAAAATGACGATGAAAACGTAGGCGACGGGCGAGGCGAAGTAACCCGAGACCTCGCGCTTCGTGATCGTGAGGATGTTGCCTAACGACGAGCGCTTTCCGGGCGCGTCGGGCACGTTCACAACTGTGTCTGCCGGTATCGTGTCAGCCGTCATGATTTGCGCGGAGCCGTTTCCGGCAGAGTGATGGTGCGGAAGACTTCGTCGAGCCGGCCTTCCTCGGTGTGCAGCTCTTCGATCTGCCAATTTTCGCGCGCCGCGAGCTGACCGATCTCTGCCGCGAGCTCGCCGCGGGCTCCGTTGTTTTTCGGGTAAATGCGCGCCGCGGTCGGCGCTTCGCTCAGGATCGTTAGGCGTTCGCCGCTGCTGAGCGCGCTCAGTTTGGATTTCATGGAGGCGGGGTCGCCATTCGCGAAACGCACGGTGACTGCGCCGGCCAGCGTCGATTTTTGTTTCAGCTCGGCCGGGGTGCCGTTGGCCACGATTTTTCCGGAATCAATGATGATGGCGCGCGAACAAACCGCCTCCACTTCCTCCAGGATGTGGGTCGAAAAAATGATCGCCTTCTTTTCGCCCATCTGCCGGATGAGCGTGCGCACTTCGTGTTTCTGGTTGGGATCGAGTCCATCGGTGGGCTCGTCGAGAATGAGGACGGCGGGATCGTGGATGATCGATTGCGCGAAACAGGTGCGATGGCGGAAACCTTTCGAGAGGGTCTCGACGCTCTGGTGCAAAACGGAGCCGAGAAAACACATCTCGACCACGCGCTCGACTGCGCGCGTTTTCTCCGCGCCGCGAAAGCCGCGCAGCTCGGCCGCGAAGTTGAGGAAGCCGCGCACCGTCATGTCGGTGTAGGAGGGCGCGTTTTCGGGCAGATAACCGATCAGGCGTTTTGCCGCGATCGGGTCGCGCTCGATATTGAAGCCGCCGACCACGACGTCGCCCGCCGTCGGCGGGATGAACCCGGTGATCATCCGCATGGTGGTGGTTTTGCCGGCGCCGTTGGGGCCGAGAAATCCGAGCACCTGGCCGCGCTGAACGGTGAACGAGATATCGTTAACCGCGAGCTTCGCGCCAAAAGCTTTCGTCAGATTTTGAACTTCAATCATGGGGATCCGTTATTAGGGGCGGGTTCACAAAATCGGAACGGGAAAGATAGATAAAATTTTCCTCGCGCAAGAAAAATCGCCGCTGCCTGTAGGCGGGGGCGGTAAACCCGGCAGGTTTCATTTATCAATGAATCTGTGGGCCGCGGAGCGCAGCGCGGCGGGGTCAACGCCCCCGGCTAAAGCGGCGGCTTCGAGCCGCCGTTGCCTTCCAGGAAATAGGTGACGCCGTCGACGGTCGCGGCGCGGAGATGCTGGCGCCAGACGCGGTCGCCGATCTTGCGCTGGGCGACGAAATTTTTCTCGGCCGCGGCCGGTGGCTTGTCGTGCCCGATCAACGCTTCGCGCAGGACGCGCCCCTCCATTGGACGAGGCGCTTTCATTCCGAGAAGCCAAAGGATCGTGGGCGCGAGATCGATGTTGCCGCTGGGAGTTTCGCTCTCCCAGCCGCGGCGAAAATCGGGCCCGCTCGCGATCAAAATGTTGTGCATGTCGTGCCGACTCATAGTGCTGTGGCTGCCGTGGCCGACGCTGCGGCCGCCGTCGGAGGTCATCTGGCCCGCCATTCCGAACTCGTTAGGGCGATCGCTCCAGCGACAGGCCACGATGACATCGGGCCCGCCCGGTGCATCGAGCTGCGCCTGCGCGAAAGTGAAGGTGCCTTCGCGTCTTTCCCGGGTGAGGATGACGCCGGCAAAGTCGGCCCGTTGCAGGGCATCGAGCAGTTTGCTCGTCACCGCCGGGTCGCGCTCGACGACATAAAAGAGGACGCTGCCCCCGAGCGACACGACCAGGATTTGCCCGCGCCTGGGTTTTTCAGCGAAAGCCCGGACCGCATCCAGGCCGGCCGCGCGCAGTTGAGCCGCGACGTCGACCGCGGGATCGACGGTGGAAAAGCCGTGATCGGATACGACGAAGATGTCGGTCTTCGTCAGGGCATCTTTCGCTTTCAACTCGGCCAGGAGTTTGGCGAGATTTCGATCGCTGCGCTTGATCGCCTCCATCGCGGCGGGCGCGCCGATCGCGGTCTCGTGAGTGGTCAGGTCCGGCTCGCTCAGCCAAAGGAGAGAGAATTTCGGAATTTCCTCGCGCCAGAGGACGTTGGTGAGGGCGCTGGTCGTCCAGTCGTCCTCGCTGTCGTTAGGCGAAGTCTTCCGCCGCGGGAACGGGCCGAGTGCGCTGGTGATCCGCTCCGCAGCCACGGCCGGCAATACTTTACCGCGGTAGATGACGGTCGACTTTTTCGCCGCCTCGCTCGTGCGGGTGCGGGCGCGATCGAAGAACTGCGCCACCGGTTTGGAGCCCGCGACCGCGGTCCAATGTCCCGCCGCCTGGAGGATTTCGGCAATCGTCGGGACTTTCAGGAGTTGCGCGGCCACCCCCGGATCGGAGCCGTCGAGCGCGGGAAAATCGGAAGTGTCGAACGCCTTGTGCGGATCGATCGCGGGCCGGTATTCCTGGTTGGCGATGATGCCGTTTTTTCCGGGCGAGACGCCGGTCGCGAGGACC
>JACCZO010000089.1 GCA_013695925.1 Chthoniobacterales bacterium | reverse complement strand
GCTGCACGCTGCCCTCGAGAAAATATCTCACCTGCAATTCTTCGGCGACCTTCGCCAGATCAAGATCCGCCGCGTTGCTGTATCTCATGACCGACGTTCGACTGATTACTTTGAGCGCCGCAACCTTGCTCAGAAGCGTGAGTATCTCGCCCTGCACGCCATCAGCGAAATAGGATTCTTCGGAATCGTCGTTCCAGTTCTTGAAAGGCAAGACCGCGATCCCCCGGTCTGCCGCCGCGGATCCCTGTTTCGGGACAAATCGAGGGAAGAAGGTCAGCGCCGCCGCCGCCAGGAGCACGAGCATCACTCCGCCTAACCAAAAATACCTGTGCCGCGACGCAGCCTTAACTTCACGACCCGCCGAAGCCTCGTCTTGTTGAAGACGCTGGGGCCGCGCGGGATTCCCGATCGTGTCACGGTGGAAATTAACCAGCTGCAGCTTGAAGCCGTGCTTCACAACACACTCCCCCAGGTCGTAGAGGTGCGGTCGCCAATGACTATACTCCGCCAGGTCATTCGCCAGGCGTTTGGAAAGGAGTATGTGGCCGGCATCACCACTATCGAGGACGCGCTGCGCCACGTTCACGCCGGCCCCGGCGACATTCAGCCGGTCATTGACGTCCTCGATCATATTGACCGGCCCGCTGTGCGCGCCCATCCGCACCTTGATCTCGGGATGGGGCTGCAACGCCTCGCTAATTTCCACCGCGCATTGCAACGGCTCTTCCGGGCTGCGAAAAAAGAGCAGGACCATTCCGTCCCCGGTCGGGAGGCGGATCAAACGTCCGCTCGCTTCGGCGGCGCAGGAGCATTTCGTTTCCCGCACAATCCGCTTGAGCTGGTTGAGTAACTCGATCTGCTGGTTGACGAGCAGCTTGGAATATCCCACCACATCAATCGACAGAATGTGAGCGATCTCGGGTTCAAGGTTTTGCTCCTCCGGAAACATCGCAATCGCAGCTCCTTCCCAACGAGCTCAAAGTTCGCCATTTACCCGCGCCTTGTCGAATCATTTGCAGTGCGCTGGATTGCGCTGACCCAGGCCGAATGCCGCGACGTTCAAAACCAGCATGACGAGCGCAAAGAGGTACATTCCCATAAACAAACCAACCGCCGCATGCATGAGACACACCGCCGCCAACGTGAGCAAACGCGATCGTCGCGGCCAGATAAGAAAAGGATACGCCGTTTCGATCAGGCAGACGGAAATCCCGAGCGCCGGCAGCAGCGGTGCCCAGGATGCAACAAGGCCGATTGGGAGGAGATCGAACGGCGGCTGAGTGAACGCGCGCCACATGTTTGTCCCATCCCACCAGCCGGCGCCGAGACATTTCGCCAGGCCGCCGAAAAAGTAGAAGAAACAAAGATGCAGCTGCAGAATGCGCCGGTGAAAGCCAAGGCGCTGCGGATCACTTCCCGCCCCCGCTCTTCGCCAACGGCGATCCAGTGTCCAGCTGTCAGGCAGCGGCGCGATCATGAGATAAAAAAGGCCAATCGTGATCAGATTGTCGGCACCATACGATAAGAGGCCGCCCGTCTTCGCCGAAGCGAGTTGGAGGAACCAGGCTGTGATCGCCGCCGGGCGCGAGAAGAGGCCGACGAGGAGGCAAAACCCCGCTCCCAACAACAACACCCATGCGAGAGAGAGCGCGAACTTCTCGCTCATTCCAACATAGCCGCCCAGATATACAAACCAGCCGAGCCGCGGAATCAGCGGACTTTGCGTCGAGGCGAGCCCTTCAAAAAGCTGCCGGCTGATGAGCCCCTTACCGGTTCCACCGAGGAGATAATTCCAGTCGGCTCGCAAGGGGAAAGTGTAACTCACAACCACCAGTCCGAGACCCATCCGCAGCAGGGTCAGCCAACGGTCGGAGTCCTCCGGAAAGAGAAATGTCCTGGCGCGTTGGAGCAGGTTCACGGTGCGGATGGTGCTGCTTTGGTTTCGGCGGGGCCGAAGTCGTAGACGTAATCACAGGTGAAGGTGCGCTCGCGCCTGCCCGCCCGATATTCGGCGAGGGTCGGAGGAGCCACCGAACCGAAGAACGCGCGGACCGAAACCACATCGGGCGATCGCTGCCAGGTCGAACGCGCGAGCAGCTTGATCAGTTCCTCACGCCATTTCTCATAATCGGTGCGTCCGATCTGCTCGATCAGTGTCGTTAGGCGCAAATGCGCCGCCTCGCTCTGGACCTGTGGCGTCTGGTAATCGACTCGTCCGTCGCCATGACGGCATTCAAAGACGAGGGCGTGAGTCAGCGGAACGTTAGGCGCAAAATATCCGTAGCCGACTTCGATCCCGGCAGCATTGGTGTAGGTGGAGATGACCCTGCGCCAAACTCCGGTACGGTTTGCTTCGCCAAGCAGAGCGGCTGGAAACCGATCGATGGCCTCCCAGGCCGGAGCCATCGACGCCGGCGCGATCGTTACGCTTTTCCCCAGCAGCCAGAGTGTCTCATGCGCGCACACCAATCCGATGAGCGCGAGATGTAATGCCGCCCACGCGAGGCACAGATTTTGGCGCCTCGCATCCACGGGACAGCCTTTCGGCGTTGCTTATTGATCAACCTGCTTGAGTAACGCCGCGAGCTCCTCTTCCTGCTCGGCGTTGAATCCCACTCGTTGCGTGACGTGCATGCCCTTCGGATTCGCCACCGTATCCTGGGTAAATGTGATCGTTTGAACCGTCGCAGAACCGATCGGTGACGCGGTGGCATTCGGCGCTGGATCATTCGATTGCGGCGGCTTGAAAG
>JACCZO010000052.1 GCA_013695925.1 Chthoniobacterales bacterium | reverse complement strand
TCGATGAACCCGCCGCCTTCCTCCTCCGGGAGACCGCGAATCTTTCCCTCTTCGCCGAAGACGTGGAAAAAACCTTCGCCGAAGTGAAGAGCGCGTTACAAAACGCCAAGGCGCAGGTCGTGCAATCAACCCTCGAGCGCGACAACTCCGGCCAGGCCACCGCGCGCATGACGCTGCTCCTCGCGCCGGAAGAAAGCGACGCGGTCATCGCGCGGATCAAGGGCATGGGCCGGGTGCAGAATTTCAACGTCCAGACCGAGCGGGTGGCGCAGAACGGTTCCGGGATGTCGGAAACGGCAAAAGTCGAGCGCGACAAAGTGCAGTTGAATCTTGTCATCTCGCGCACCGGCGAAGAACAGCCGGTGCAACAGACCAGCCTGCGCATCATCACGCCCTCCGTGCCAAAGCAGGTCGAGCAACTCAAAGCCGCCGTCGCGCAAGCGGACGGCGCGCTGCGCAGCTCGACGTTTTCTCGCAATCCTGATGGACAGGAAGTGGCCAATCTCACCCTGCGCGTGCCGATGAAAAATTATGCAGCCCTGGTCGCGACCTTCGACCAGCTCGGTGAAGTGAATGACCTAAGCGTGCAACGCAACGATCAGCCCGGCACGACCGCAAATCCCGCAACCGCGCCGGCCGAGATCAGCCTCCAGATCTACAGCCCGGGCAAAATTGTTTCCGCCGAAACCGGCCTCGGCGCGACGATGCGCCGGACGCTGGGCCAGGGCGCCGCCGCGCTGATGTGGAGCGCGCGGATGATCGGGGTCGCCCTGGCTTTCCTTGCACCTTGGGCGCTCGCGCTCGGCCTCCTCGGCTGGCTAGTGGCGCGTTTCTCCAAACGGCGCGGCGGTCGTTAGGCGAAAGCGCAGAGCGCAACTTCCGTCGCGTCGCCGCGGGATTACTCGACCGCGAACTTATTCAGCCAGGCGTTGCCAGACCGATGATTGAATCATCCCGAAGCAAGACGTTCGTTCTCGTTTGCACGCGAAACCATTTGCGCGCAGAAAAGGTGCGGGGTCGTGCAACCGTCGCGCTTCCAGCCCGCTCGTTAGGCGAAAAAAAAGATACATCGCCCGGATCCAGAACCGCGCAGGAGACCGTTGCCAGCCGCCTTCCGGCACGCGGAAATCAGCCAGCAGCCAGACCGCATCGGCGGTAGCGCCAGCGGCCAGCCTTTGCACCACTTCGCGGAGAGCCGCGCCGGTGAAGCAATCGAGAAAAAAATGGGTCACGACCAGATCGTAACGATCCTTCTCGGGTAAGAACTCCCGAAGATCAGCTTGGATGAAGCTCACTTGCGGCCCGGACCCGAGCCGCGCCCGCGCGAGTGCAATCATGCGCGCGCTTGCGTCCAAGCAATCGATCTTCGCCCTGGGATGCAGCCTGACGAACTCGGCCAGAAAACGCCCGTCGCCTTCCCCCACCATCAGCACCCGGCGCGGCGCTTCAATTTCTCGCACGAAAGCAACGCGGGCCTGTTGTAATTGCTGACCGAAAACGATGGTTTCGAGCCAGCGATAATGCGGCGCGACCCGGTCGAAATTCACTGCAAGAAAAAGGGCAGCGCGAGCAGAGGCGTGAGCAGGACAAGGTCGGCCAGGGCGGTGCGCTGGTCGCGCGGAAGGCGCCCGGCCAGATTCAGCCTAACGAGCAGAAGGGCACTGACCGCGAGGCAAAGCCAAAGGGGGAACGCGAAACGCCAAAAGAGCGTGCAGGCCAGCGCCACCAGGGCGAGGCCGTAGCCGACCGTCTTGAGAGCCCGCTCCGCCATTGGCCAGCCGGTCATAAAGGAGGCTTTGCCCTGGGCGGCATCGAGCTCGCGTTCCCAGACCGCAATGGAAAGACAGTTGTAGGTGCACAGGATGGCGAAGAGCAGGACGGCGACACCGAAGGAAATCGTCAGGCCCGGCAGTTGGCCGACGACGCCCAGTGTGGTGCCGGCGGCGAAGAGGACGCCGATTGCTTTTTCCTTCACCGGGATGGGCCGCCATTTTCCACCTAACGAGTGGTTGGCAAAAAGATAAAGGGCGCAGAGCGCGGCGAGGGTGCCGCCAAGGAGGAGCATTTGCAGGTCGAGACTGCGCAGGGCGAGCGAGAGATCGAGGAAGAAGATAATCACGATCGCCACCCACCATCCGATGGTGTGTTCCCGGCAAAAACGATGCCGCAGCGAAATCGGACTGTCCGGCGGCAGCTTGATCGTGTCGGCGAAACGATCGGCCAGATAGATCAGCCAGGCGGTGAGGAAAAGCAGAGCGCGCAGCGCAAGATTTAGATCGGCCCCGAAAGAGTGGGCAAAAAGCCATTGCCAGCTCACGGCCACGATCGGGGCGTCGAGGCAAAGAAGGTTGAGCCAGAGAATCGGCGAATAGCCCGCGCGCTCGGCCGCGGGTGCTGGAGCAGCGGCCACCACTTCGGGCAGGTTAGACATCGCCGAACCTATCCAGCACCGCCGATTTCCGCAATCGGTCGGCCGGCCTCGATCCGGGCGCGCATCCCGAGGAACTTTTGGCGGAGATTTTCCGGCAGGGCGGAGATCTCGAGCTGCTCGTAAAAGAAGCCGTAGATCTGCAAATCGCGCCATTTCAGCAGGGCTGGGATCCATTTGCGCCAGATGGGATTGAAGCGGCGGACGCTCTCGTAACCGCGCAGCAAGTGCCGAAAGGCCTGCTGGGCGTTGACGTTCACCAAGGCCGGATCGGCGACAGGGAAATGGAAGATCGGGACGATCAAATCGTAGGCGAACCAGCAGTAGCAACTGTCGTCGAAATCAAAAACCTTCAGGCCGTCCGGGGTGAGCAAAAAGTTGGCATGATTCAGGTCGCCATGAATCA
>JACCZO010000051.1 GCA_013695925.1 Chthoniobacterales bacterium | reverse complement strand
GTGAGAGCCTCCACATTGGCAGCACTGCGCTGCTTGCCGGCGTGTTTCAAAAAGTCTTTCACGACTCCGCTGTAGCGAATGAACGTTGCCTCACTCGAAGTCACCTGTTTCGAGCGCAGCCATTCAGTCGCGTAGTCTGCCAGCGACCTAAAGCGAATCGCGCTGTCGCCGCTCAGCTCGCGGATCTCATTGAGAATCTTTCTTGCCTGCTCTTCAGAGAAGTTGCGCGCCACTGCCTTGCGCGCTGCACCTTCCATCCGCAGACAGAACTCCGTTGCCGCGTTGCGGTCCTTCAGCTTCGTGGATTTGAAGCAGCGTTTGCCATTCGGAAGCGTGAACGCGCAGTAAAAGAATGGAGATTTGCCGCGCGGGTCTTTGTGAATCGAGGCCATAGGTCATGACATTAGTCATAACGAATTGGACGGTCAAGCATGTTTTAGATGACTTATCTACGAGGGAAGAGGCGATTTTCAGGTGCCGTGTTTGGAGTCGGGGGTTCAATTCCCTCCCCAGCCACCTTCCGCCGTCTCATCGTGCGGATCGGGCCTGCTTCTCCCTCCGTGGCTCCGTTTCGAGGCCATTCGGTGTGGAAAATTTAACGCGGCGCCACCGTCGGCCCCTTGTCGCGGGCGTAGGCGATAATCTCTGGGCGATATTCGAAATGCATGGTGTCGAAGTGCCACCATTTCCCGCCCCAAATGAAGCCATGGCGTTCAAACGCTTCCACAATTTCGTTAGGCCAATCCTTGCGCGAGAAAGTTTCCAGCTGCTCCGGCTTTTGCCAGCGCCAATAGGCGGCTTTGTCCAGATTGAGATCGATCGCGGTCCCGAAGGAATGGTTGCTCAACCTTTTCGTCCCGGCGATTTTGCGCCAGTTGAAAGTGCCGGCCAGTTTTTGCACGTAAACGCGGAGCGCCGGCTTTTGCGCAAAGACTTTCTCCAGATCGACCGCGACCGCGCGCAGGGCGTCGGCCGCGCCGCAGCGCTTGTTAAACTTGACCGAGCTTCCGCAAAAATCGACTTCGACGCAATTGGCCGCGACGGCGGATTCCGAAGCACCGTAGAGGGCGAGGAAGAAGTCCTCGACCCGCACTCGCCCCGGGTCGAAATCACGCGGCAGCCGGTCGGTCGGGTTCGTTAGGGGATAGAGGTCGTGAAACATGTCCTCGATGTCGGGGTGATCGAGCCGTTCCTCGAAGGTTTTACTGAGGCTGTCATCGAAAACAAATTTGCCGCCGGCGGCGCGGACCATGACGCGGTTGCCCGGACCGGTTTCGAGGCCTTGGAATTCCTTCGGGTACGCGGTGGCGAGTGCGCTCACGATCGCGCTCAGTTGCGCTTTGTTGCCTAACGAATCCGGCAGGCTGCGGAGAAAAGCCGGCACATCCCCGTGGAAATCGAAGCGCGCGCTCGAGCTGCCGCTGGCGGGTGCGGTCGGGGCCGGGGTGGCTGCGCCGAGAGAGGCCAGGCCGAGACCGACCGCGGCGGCGGCGTGAAGAAATCGGGTCCGGCGGGCCATCGGTTTCAGCGCGGCTCGAGCGAGCGAATGAGAGTCACGTTGGCCTGCTCGAAAGCGTTCATGCGGCTGAAGACGCGGCTATCGTCGGAATCGACGCCGCGATAATCCTGGCCTAACGAACGGGCAAAAGCGAGGCCGCGCGGGCTGGAGAAACGATAGCCGTTGCGAGCATAGATTTCGTTCCTGGCCTGCCAGAGCTGCCCCGCCGTCAGGCCCGCCAGCTCGGCCGGCGCGAGATAACGCGAGCTGGAATCGGGAAAGAGCCAGGGCCCGGCCGTATTTTGCGCCGGCCGGTTCCCCTGCGGTTGTGCCGCTTTTTCCATTTGCTCGATCCGCGCCTGGGTCGCGGCCAACTGCGCCCTCAGCTCAGCATCGCGCTCCGCTCTTTCCCGGGCTTCTTTGGCCGCCTGCAAATCTGCTTCGCTCGGACCGGAAACACTCGCCGTCGGCTCCGCGACGGTGGCACTGGCGGGGGTGTCGGAGTTTCGATCGCGACCGGGCCCGGCGCTGGCGGCCGATGCGTAGCGACATACCAGCTCCCGAGCGCGCCGAGGAGGATGACGGCGGCGAGCACGATCCAGCGGCCGAGCGGGAGCGGCGGCTTTTTCGGCGGTTCCGGGGGCGGGGAAAGCAGAGGCGGCGGACGCCCGGCGAGAATGGCTTTCACAGTTTTCGCCAGGAAATCAAGATGCGCTTCCATCGGGGGCGGAAACGCGTCCATCCATTGCGAAGTCGAGATAAAATATTCGAGCGATTTGGTCGGTTCGATATTTTCGATCCGGATTGGAATGGTATAAACGTCCTTGTCTACCGCCCGCTCGACCTCGCGTTTGATTTGCGGCGAAGCGTTCGCGCTCGAGGTGAAGACGAGCACCATGATGCGGCTGCTTTCGATCGCGTTGATAATCGACTCGCCCCAATCCGCCCCGGGGACGACATCGCGCGGCGCGACCCAACAGCGGATCGAGTCGGCCTCGAGTCGGGCCACGATCGCGTCGGCCACCACCTTGTCTTTCACCGAGTAACTAACGAAGACATCGTGAGGCATAAGTTTCTTACCGACAGTGGAGGGTGTTGCCCCCGAAGCTGAGCAGCCGGCTCTCGCCATTCAAGCAAATTTGCACGCAGCCGGTGGCGCCGGATCCCGCAGCGCCGCGGCCAGCCTGCGGCGACGAATGAAGGGGAGCAGGGGAACAAGTATTGCCATTGAGAAATAAACCCGCCGCTGATTGCGCCCGCCGCACAATGCTTCCACTTTGCCAGCGTTCGATTTTGAGCCCATGCGAGAACGTCTCTCCCAATTTTGTGCGCTCGCTTTCCTCGCCATTTTCTTTAGCGGGTGCACCACCGTCACCGAGATGGTGGAGGCAAACATGCCCATCCGCGAAACAGGAAGATCGTCAATCGTCATCAGTCTGCGCGCGCAGGAGGCTTATCTTTATCGCGGAAAAGTGCTGGTCGCCTCCTCCCGCATCTCCAGCGGCCGCGAAGGTTATCGCACACCGACCGGACGTTTTCGCGTCATTCGCAAAGACATTGATCACGCCTCCAGTATCTACGGCGACTATGTCGATGCCTCAGGTGAGGTGGTAAAGGCAAACGTCGATCGGCGGCGGCACCGCAAACCGCGCGGCGCTCGTTATGTTGGCGCGCCGATGCCGTTTTACCTCGAGTTCACGCCCAGTTACGGCCTGCACCAGGGTTATCTGCCGGGCGAACCGGCCTCGCACGGTTGCATTCGACTGCCCTACTGGAAAGCGCGCCAGTTTTACCAGATCGCGCGCCTTGGCACGCCGGTGGTGGTGAAACCCTGAGCCCTCTCGCAAGACTGACACGCGGGGCAGAGTTCCCGGGTAGGGTGGGCGTCCCGCCCGCCGGTTTCGGCATCTTGCCGAAACGAACTTTCTTCACGCGGCCAC
>JACCZO010000044.1 GCA_013695925.1 Chthoniobacterales bacterium | reverse complement strand
ACGGTGCCGTCTTCGAATTGCCAGCTCTTCCTTTGCGTCGAGGAATCAAACGCCACCCGCCGGCCACTCCCGGCGTGAAATAAACGGTGTTGTCGGGGCCGACGTCGGGTGGTGAAAGCCCGACACCTTCGCCGTCGTAATACCAGATCGCCTGGCCATCGACTGGCGAGAATGCCTCCAGCGCCCAACCGATAGCGCCACTCTTGAAGTGGGTGATGTATACGATTCCGTCCGGCCCGACCGCGGGCTGGGTCTGTTGCTGGTTGAGCGGATCCTCCTGGATTGCGATGGAAGTGGAAAAACGGAGCGTGCCATCGGACAAGCGGAAGGCCTGCAGCGAACCATTCGCCAGCTGCGGCTCCGGGATGACAAACGTTTGGTCGATCGTCGTGCCGCCGATGGTGGAAGGTCCGAAAGTCATCTCGGCGCCAATCCCCCCGTGCCACATGATGGGTGGATCGCCCGGGTTCGACCAGCGCACACGCCCGCGGCGGTCGAGGGAGAGCGCGCCGAGGCCGAAATCGTTGGCGGCATAGAGGAACCCGTCGGGCCCAACGCCGAACTGTTTTGTGCCCTGGGCTCCGCGATCGACGAACGTCCATTTGTTGCGGCCGTTCGATTTCAAGGCGGTGATTGTCTGAATGCTGCTCAGGTAGAGCGTGCCGTCCGGCCCGACGGCGGGCGGAACGTACGGAAACCAGTTGATTTGGTTAAACCAGAGCAAGGCGCCGTCGGGGCTGAGGGCAAAGACAAAGCCTTCCGACCCGTGGACGTAAAGAGTGCCGTTGGCGGCGAGAGCTGGACGCCACCAGAGGCTTTCGCAATCGGCCTCAAAGATCCACTTCACCCGGCCGTCGCTCGAGCGCGCCCGCACTTCCAATGGAGCCGTGTTGCTCGTCCCTTCGGGCGTGCTCACCTGAACCTTGACCTGCCCAAGCTTAGCTGCCTCCGGGATGTAGGCGTTGAGGGAAGTTTCCGACCAGCGGGTCACGATCGCGGCCTTGCCGTCGATCAATACTCTGTGGCTGGGATCGCGGCCCGCTCCGCTGACCGAAATCGCTCCCAAAAATTCGCAATCGTCCGCTCCGCGCGAGGGAGGCCTCGGACAATTGGTCGATCTGCGGCGCGACGGCCAGGGCTTCCCAGCCTAACGAGACGGAGAGCGACAGGGTCGCGATCCAGAAGCGCACTGAAATCATCTTCATCTCCTCTCTCCGCGATGGGAGCCAGGAGGGGTGAGCGAACGGCTCCCGCAACGAGATCAACTTTAGTTCTCTGTGGCCGGTGGCGCAAGCCCGGAGGCAAGCGCCGATGGCGTTAGAACTGGACGCAGATGAGTCTGGCCAGCGTTGGGTGGCGTCCGCCCAAGTTGAAGGCAATCATGCTGCGGGGATCGTCAGGGACCCTTGGCCGCGCGAGGTGGAAGGCGTCTGCGCAGCTTGGGATGACAACCAGACGGCAGCCCGTCGCACTCCATTCGTTAGCCCCTAACGAGGAAGGCGGAGAAGAGCTTCGCTCCCGGTGCGGTCGGTCCGGTTGGCGAGGGTGAGCGAGCCGTTGTGCGCTTCCGCGATTTGCCGGCTGAGGGTGAGCCCGATGCCCGAGCCGCCGGGCTTGGTGGTGAAGAAAGGAACGAAAAGATTGGTCGGGTTCATGATGCCGGGGCCTTCGTCGCGGACGAAGACTTCCGCGCAATCGCCGCGTTCGCGCCAGCCGGCGGTGACCTTTCCGCCAGTCTCGAGCGCGGCGTCGACCGCGTTGTGCAGGATGTTGATGAGGAGTTGCTCGATCTGCGCGGCGTCGGCCGGGATGGTGATCGTCCCGCCCTCGGCGAGTCGAACGACGAGCCGGGTTTCGAGCCCGATCACGCGCCTAACGAGTTCGCCAAGATCAACCGGCTCCTTCTGCGGCGGCGGGAGGCGGGCGAGCCGGGCGTAGGCCTGCATGAAGCGGCTGAGCGATTCGGCGCGGGCCGCGATCACGTTCAAGCCGCTGCGGGCATCGTCGCGCCAATCGGCCGGCGGGGGATCGCGCCGGAGCAAGCTCTCGAGGCTGCCCGCGATCGACTTGATCGGGGCGAGGGAATTGTTCATTTCGTGGCCGAGCACCCTAACGAGTCGCTGCCAGGCGGTTCTTTCTTCTTCGCGCAGGGTGCGGCTGAGATCGGTCATGACGAGCAGTTCGTGGGGAAGACCGCGTTCGCGAAAGTTGCTCTTGCGCACGCCCCAGCGACCGCTGCCGCCGGGGAAAGTGAGGCTGAGGGGTGCGTCCTCGTTGGCATCGAGGCATGGGGCGAGGGCGAGGTCGCTGGCCCGGCGGCCTAACAATTTATCGATCGGCTGGCGGAGCAAATTTTCGCCGGCGCGATTGACGAGACGGAGGCGGCGATCGGGATCGAAAGTGAAAACCGCGACATCGATCTCGGCCATGATGGTGCGGAGAAGGGCGGTGGCTTCGAAGGCCCCGAGCCGTTGGACGCGCAGGGTCTCGCCGAGCTGATTGATCTCGAGCAGGACTTCGCCGAGCGCGTCGTCGGCCCGCGCGCCGCGCGCGCGAATGGAGTAGTCGCCTTCGCGGAGGGCGGCGAGCAGGTTACTCATGGTCTGGAGGGGGCGAACGGTATGTTCCCGCGCGCTGGCGAGGAAAGCGAGGGCGCAGCTGGCGATGACGAGGGTCAGGGTCCAGTCCAGTTTGGCGCTGAAATCGCCGAACCAGAGGAGGGCGAGCGCGATGAGCATGGCCGGCCCGGCTGCGCCCAGGGTCAGCCAGGTGAGGCGGGTTTCATGGGAGAGCCGCCGGCGCAATTTCTGATTTTTGATTGCTGATTTCTGATTTGGCCAGGCCACGTCTTCTCCTAATCAGCATTCAGCAATCAGAAATCAGCCATGGTCACAAACCATAATACTGGAGGCGGCGGTAGAAGGCGCTCCGGCTCAGGCCTAACGACTCGGCCGCCTTGCGCGCATTCCCTTCGTGGCGGGCGAGCGCTTTCTTGATCAGGAACGCTTCCACTTCCTCGAGGCTCATTTCTTCCAGGCGCGGGGAACCTTCTCCTCCACTCGTTAGGCCAAGATCGTTCTTTTTGATTGTCGCGCCCTGGGCCATGAGGACGGCGCGCTCGATGACGTGATCGAGCTCGCGCACGTTGCCGGGAAATTCGTGGCGCATGAGCGCTTCGTGCGCGGCGGGCTCGAAATCGGTAAACTTTTTGCGGTAGCGCTCCGCGTGCTGGCGGAGGAAGTGGGCGGCGAGGGGCGCGATGTCTTCGCGCCGTTCGCGCAGGGGCGGGAGCGGGACCTCGATCGTGTTCAGGCGAAAGAGCAGATCCTGCCGGAAGCGGCCGGTGGCGACTTCGTCGGTGAGGTTTGAGTTGGTCGCGGAAATGATGCGGACGTTAGCGTGCAAGGTGCGCGACGAGCCGACGCGCTCGAACTCGCCGGTTTCGATCACGCGCAGAAGTTTGGCCTGCTGGGTGAGGGGAAGGTTGGCAATTTCATCGAGAAAGAGCGTGCTCTCATCGGCCAGCTCGAAACGGCCCGCCCGGTCGGCCTTGGCATCGGTGAAGGCGCCTTTGACGTGGCCGAAGAGCTCGCTTTCGAAAACGCCCTCGGACAAGCCGCCCATGTTGACCGTGATCATGATCTTGCTCGCGCGGTTCGAGAGCGAATGGAGCGCCTGCGCGATCAATCCTTTGCCGGTGCCGTTCTCTCCCGTGATCAAAACATTGGCGTCGGAGGGCGCGACGCGGGTGACAAGCTCGATGACCGGCCGCATCCGGGGCGAATCGGAAATAATGTTCGGCATCTTGCCGCGGAGAAGCTCATTCTTGGCCTCGAGCTGCTGACTTTTGCGCAAGGCGCTGCCGAGCGCGATCTGGGTGCGGACAATCGCGAGAAGGCGATCGTTATCCCAGGGTTTGGTGACGAAATCGCGCGCGCCCAGTTTCATGGCTTCGACCGCGAGATCGACCGTCGCCCAGGCGGTCATGACCACGATCGGCAGGGTATCGTCGAAGGCCTGGATGCGCGGGATGACCTCAAGCCCTTCCTGGCCCGAAGTCGTGTCGCGCGTGTAATTCAGATCCATCATGAGGAGCGCGTAGGTGCGCTTCTCGAGGGAATTCATGACCGCCCCTAACGACGTCACGGCATCTGTCTGGTAGCCTTCGCCCTTGAGCAGGATGCGCAGAGCCTCGAGCACATCGGGCTGGTCGTCGGCGATGAGAATGCGGCTCATTGGAATAACGATGAACCGCATTTCCGAGGCGGCGTCAATTCCAGCAGAGAGACCAACGCGCGATTGAATCGTTCGTTAGGCGAAGGAGTTCGTTAGGGAGAAGACCATCAAATCGCGTTGAAATGCATCGGGACGCGCAATTTGCCCGCCACCGGATGCCCGTCCTTCTTTGCGGGTGCGAATTTCCATTTCGCAATCGCGCGGGCCGCCTCGTAGGCAAAGGAAGGACTGGTGGCGGTCTCGATCTCAAAATCGATTAGCCGGCCGTGGGCGTCGATCGTGCAAATGAGGCTGACGAACCCCCTTTCGCGGCGCTCGCCTTCCGGCTCCGGATAGTCGGGGCGCGTTCCTTCCAAAACCTGGGGCGGCACATCGAACGCATCGGATTTTTTGCTGACGACCGACTGCATCGGCTTGAGCGGGGTGCGCGCGCGGTCCTGGTAATTCATTTCCGAGCAATCAGCGAGAAGAAGGCTGAGGAGCACGGTGACCTGGGGAAGGCGCGATCTCCGCCCGAGGGCGACGGCGAGAAATTTCCTTTTGGCCTGCACGAGTTTTTTGATCCCGTTTCTTTTTGCGGAAACGGTAGACCGATCGGGGTTGAGGATGCAACCGAGACGAAATCGCGGGGTTGCGATTTCGCGGTTGAGATCGGCGCGGTTGTCAGCGACAACAGGGGCCGGCCCGATTTTCGCTTCAGCCCGATGGACGTGCATTCATTTCACCTGATCATCGTTTTCGCACTCGTCGTGCTGGTTTTCGTCGCCTTCCTGCGGGAATGGATGTCGCCCGACCTCGTCGCGCTCAGCGCGATGGGATTGCTTTTGGTCACGGGCATTCTCGGGACCGAGGAAACGCTGGCCGTCTTCAGCAACAGCGCGCCGATCGTGATCGGTTGCATGTTTGTCCTGAGCGCGGCGCTGGAGAGAACGGGCGCGATCGATGCGCTGGCGCGAGTCTTTCTCCGGATGGCGGGCAAGAGCGAGCTGCGCGCGCTCGCCGCGCTGGCGTTGCTGACCGTGCCGCTCTCCGCTTTCGTCAACAACACGCCGGTCGTGGTCGTTTTCATGCCGGTGGTGCTGGCGCTGGCGCGCACGACCGAGCTGAAGGCCTCGCGGCTTCTGATTCCGCTCTCTTATTTCTCGATCCTGGGTGGCACCTGCACACTTCTCGGCACTTCCACCAACCTGCTCGTCGATGGCGTGAACCGCCACCATGGACAGCCTCCGTTTGGAGTTTTTGAAATCACTCCCCTCGGAATCGTCTACGCAGTCATTGGCATCTCCTACGTCCTGTTAATCGGGCGCAAGTTGCTCCCCCAGCGCGAGACTCTCGCGGCGCTCATCGGCAGTGGCATGGCGAAACAATTCCTCATGCAGGCAGTCATCAGCCGGGAGTCGCCGCTGGTCGGCAAGACGCTGCCGGAAACCCCGCTGGTTCGTTTGCGCGAGGCGCGCCTCATCGATGTGATACGCGACGGCCAACGGCTCGAGACTCCGCTGGATGAATTGCGTTTCGCGGCGGGCGACATCCTCCTGCTCGAATCGCCGGTCGCCGGGGTAAAAGGGATCAAGGAAATGCCCGGCGTCGTCTTTCAACCGGAAGCCGATCTGGAAGACGAAAGCAACGCGCCGCGGGAGGCGGTGCTGATGGAGGGAATCATCGGGAGCCGTTCCGGGTTTGTCGGCAAGACGTTGCGGGAACTGAATTTTCGCCAGCGTTACGGTGTGCTCATCCTGGCCGTTCATCGGCAGGGGGAGAACCTGCGGGAAAAATTCGAAGACGTGCGATTGGCGTTTGGCGACACGCTGCTCGTGCAAGGGCCGGCGGAAGGAATTCACCGGTTGATGCAGGAACGCGATTTCCTCTCCCTGACGGAGCCGAAACAGCGCGCCTTTCGACGCCAAAAAGCGCCACTGGCGATCGCCGCGATCGTCGCGGTGATGTTGCTGGCGGCTTTCAATGTCTTTTCCATCACCGTCCTTGCGCTGGTCGCGGCCGTCCTGGTCATCCTGACGAAATGCCTCGACGTCGACGAAGCGTACGAAGCGATTGAGTGGCCATTGCTTTTCATCATCTTCGGCATGCTCGCGCTCGGGCAGGCGATGGAAACGACCGGCGCGGCTCATCTCCTCGCGACCGGTGTGACTGGCGCCTTCGGCCGGTTCGGCCCCGCCGTCACCCTCTCGGTCATGTATTTCGTCGCCATGGTTTTGACGGAACTGATCAGCAACAATGCGGTCGCCGTGCTTCTGACCCCGATCGCGTTCGAAATTGCGGCGGCTATGGGCGTGGACGCGCGCCCCTTTACGATTGCAGTGATGTTCGGCTGCAGCGCCAGCTTCGCGACCCCGATCGGCTACCAGACGAACACCTACGTTTTCGGCGCGGGCGGGTATAAGTTCACGGATTTCCCGCGCATTGGAGTGCCCCTCAATCTCATTCTCTGGCTGGCGGCGAGTGTCTTGATTCCAATCTTTTGGCCCTTCGTAGCCGCGCACTAAAAACAAAACGCCCGGCCGGAAAGACCGGGCGGGCGTCTGGCTTAAACGAATTACGACCTGGCGGTTATTGCGACAACGCCATCGCTCCGTCGATGTCGTAGGCCTCGACCAAGCCGACGCCACTCGTGTCACCCACACCGCTCAGGATGACAGTATAAGCACCCGCTGGCAGGACATCATAAAGCGCCGACTCGTTCGGGTCGGACGGAGCCAGATCTTGATCCTGCACGGTCTGCATGTTTGGATCGTCCATCCAGTTGTCGTTGGAGGCGAGAGAGTTTCCATCCTGATCAAACACTTCAATAAACGGATCGGCCAGGACATCGCTCACGCCGTTGTCGGCGAGTGAGGGTCCAATGCCGCGCACGATGACTTGGGCGATACCGCCGCCTCCGCCGCCGAGGATAAAGCCACCGATCATGACGTTGTCACCCGTTTGGACAAAGCCGCGCGTACTGATGTTGGCAAGCTTTGAATCCGTCGCGCCGTTGTCGAGATCGTAAGCTTCGACCAAAGCCACGCCGGTGGTGTCGCCTGTTCCGCGAACGATCGCGGTGTAGGCGCCGGGATCGAGATTTGCGACCAGGGCGGACTCCGCATCTTCGGTTGGCGCGAGATTGTTATCGGTCAGGATCGTTTGATCATCCGCACTGTTATCCATCCAGTTATCGTTCGTCGCGAGGAGATTGCCGTCGATGTCGAAGAGTTCGAGCACCGGATCTTCCAGGACGCCGGCGATCGATCCGCCAAGCGAGGGCCCAATGCCGCGCAGGACGACCTGTTTGGTGTCATTCCCGGTAATGATGATACCGCCGATTAGCGCATTATCGCCGGTACCGACATTGGCGCGGGTGGAGATGTTCAGCGGTTGCGCCGGCGGCTGAATCGAGGCAGGAAGCACGTCGAGTTTGAAATCAATTTGCTGCACCAACAGGTCGAGCGTGCCGGGAGCGGCGACGGAAGGAGCGTTGCCTGGGGGCGGCGAAGCGGAGCTGAAGGTCAGCGTTAATTCGCCCAAGAAGTTTCCCGCAATCGGAAATGAAGCGGGCGTTGGCTGCTGCGCCGTGCCTTCATAAACGTGCAAGCCGGGCTCGATGGTTCCGGCGAGGGGTGGAATTGGCACTCCGGAGACCGCCCCGTTGAGGGTGTAGGTAATGGGAGCGCCGGTGTTGTTATCGGCGGCAAACTTATAGGCGACGGAGAATATCTCTCCCGCCGCGGCGGAATAGTTTCCACTGACCGCGATGGTGGCGGTATTTCCCTCGGCTGGCATAACCGTGGTCGTGCCGGTGATGTCGATCAACCCGCCGACGATGATGGTGTTGGCGACAAGGGTGTTATCCGAGAAATTTGCCGGCGGCGTATAGGTCGGGCTGCCGGGGTCCAACGTAAGGATCCCAGCCTTTGCCGAGCTGGCCAATGAGAGAAGCGCCGCCGTCGCGGCGACGAAGGAATAGGCTACGAGTTTTTTCATGATGTGTTTATTGTGATTTTGTTCCGTACGGTCCCCGTTCTTCGGGGATGCATAAAAACTGATCGATCCTCGGCGAGCGTACGGACGTCCCCAAAGCCCTGCTGTGAGCTGCTCCAGGCAGTGGCCTGAACAGTGCTTTTGATCAGGTTTATGAAAACCTTCCTCGTCCTGGTGTTGAGCGCGATTCGCGCTTTTCGTTTGGCAGTGGCAGAATCAGCGTGCTGCGGTTCCAGCTCAGCCCAAGGTGAGGGAGACGACCGCTGCAGTGGCCGTAATTTACCGTCTCGGGGCGGCCAGCCGGGCCCAAAGCAAGACGCCCGGCCGAAGTATTCTGCCGGGCGTGCTGTTGAGAGAGGGGATGCTAATCGGTGTTGTACGACTCGACCAGCCCAACCCCAGAAGTGCCGCCGGCGCCGCTCAAGATCGCGGTGTAGGCCCCGGCGGGCAGGATCTCGTAGAGAGCCGCTTCATTCGGATCGGTCGGAGCGAGACCGGCTTCGCTGATCACTTGCATGTTCGGGTCATCCATCCAGTTGTCGTTGGTATCAATCAGGTCGCCGTTGCCGTTATGGAGTTCGATGACCGGGTCGGCCAAGGCATTGGTGATACCGGCACTCACCAGCGAAGGCCCGATGCCGCGCAAGATGACGGTGGAGAAGCCGCCGTCGCCCAGAATCAGTCCGCCGATCATGACGTTGTCGCCGGTCTCGACAAACCGCGAGTGCTAATGTTCGCGACCTTGGAATCAGCCGCAGCGTCGATGTCATAGGCCTCGACCAGACCGACCCCCGTCGCGCCGCTCGCGTTGTCGACTCCACGCACGATGGCGGTGTAGGCGCCCGGATCGAGGGTCGCGACCAGGGCCGACTCGGCGTCATCAGCGGGCGC
>JACCZO010000023.1 GCA_013695925.1 Chthoniobacterales bacterium | reverse complement strand
CAACGCGGCCTGATGGTAATGACCATCTTCGGAAACGTCGTGACGAGCTGGTCATGGTTTGGAGTCAACATGCTCGGGATCGGTCTCCACTCTTACGGTTTCATGGACAGCGCTTTCCCGTGGCTGATCACGTTCGGCGCCAGCCAACTCGCCTTCATGATGATCGGTCTCCTCCCTCCACAGCTTTGGCGAAGTCAGCTCGAGACGCCTCCGGCAAAACAAACACCGGCACTGGTGGAGGTCACGGGCTGATCAACCGCCCACGCCGGACCGGCCTGGTCCATCACGAGTGCCTGGAGACGCGCGACGCGCCCCCAAGCATGTCGGATCATGGGATCCGGGGACTAGCCTTGGTACTGACACTGATATGTCACTACCTTTTCCATGCGTAAAAGTTCCGCCGCGTTGCAAGTAATCTTCAGAAACTTCAAAATCTTTCGGGCGCTAGTAGGCGGTCGGCGGCTCAGGAGCAGCGAGAATGCGCTGAAAATGTGGGTCCTGACGAAGCGGATCCCATTGCCAGCGAGTGCGTAAGTCCCACAGCGCGAGCGATGCTTCGCTGAGGGGGAAGATACAACCCGGCTGGCACAGGAGCGATTAGAGACTTGGGAGGTTGTCGGCATCGGAAAAGCCTGGTCAGTAAGCGGTGACCGGTTCGGGTTCCGCGAGCAGTTTCTGAAAACGGGCTTCGCTCCGGAGGGGGTCCCATTGCCAGCGAAGACGCAGTTCCCAATG
Organism: Chthoniobacterales bacterium; assembly: GCA_013695925.1. Taxonomy (GTDB): domain Bacteria; phylum Verrucomicrobiota; class Verrucomicrobiia; order Chthoniobacterales; family UBA10450; genus Palsa-1392. The sequence goes on along the minus strand of JACCZO010000023.1, from coordinate 7,102 downwards.
GCTCATGCTCGCTTCGTAGAAAAAGACGCCGCCCGGGGTCTTCAGGAGCGACTCGACCATTCGAATCGCCTCGTCTTTGTCGCCCAGCCACGCATGGATCAGCGCCAGGTTGCAGAGTTGTTCCGGGCCATCAAAATGGTCTTGCTCGATTGGCTTTAACTCGACCGCGCGCCGTCCTTCACGGATCGCGTCCTGCCGGCGGCCCATATAGGCGTAAAGCAGACCGAGCCGCGCATGCCGCAGCGCGCTATCAGGGTGCGCCCGGGCCTCCGCTTCGTAGGAGGGACGAGCCGCTTCAAATTTCTCCTGGGCACGCTGCCGGTCGCCAGTGGCCAGGGCGATGCAGCCTTCCAGGTAACTCTTCGGCACCGGGGCGCTGTAAACGGAAGAGAGAGTGTCGTAGGGGAAACCATCGATTGCCTGTTGGGCCGCGGTAAAATCGCGCGCCATCATGGCCGCATCCCAACGCATCCAGGCGACAATGCCTTCGGAATCTCCGTAGTTAGGAATGGCCGCGAAAACTTTTCGCAACGGCTCAACATCGCCATCCTTCCAGACTGCGACGAGAGCGCGCTGGACTTTGAGCAACACCTGCGAGGGTCCGAGTGCTTCGGCTCGGATCGCATTCTTTTGGGCCGCCGGCCAATCCCGCAACAAATAGGCGGTCGTGTAAAGTTCTTCCTGGTAAATCACGTTACCGGGATCCCGTTCCAGGCAACGTTCCAAGCCGGCGCGGGCGGCCCGCCAATGGCCGCGGCGCCGCTCGATGTAGGCGATAAAGCTCTCCGCCTCGGTGTCGTTAGGCAAAAGGCGCCGCGCTTTTTCCAACTCTGGCATGGCAGATTCAAAATCGCGGTCGATCCGGTAGCTGCAGAGCGCGCTCACCAGGTGAGCCTCGCCCAGCTCCGGCTGCAGGCGGAGCGCTTCCCGCGCCTCGCCGTAGGCCCGTTTGCGCAGCTCTTCGCTCGGTCCGCGATAGCGATAAAGCAGGCTCAGGCTGGAAGCGAGTCGGGCGTGAGCGAGCGCAAAACCCGGGTCGAGCGCGATCGCCTGGGTGTAGAGAGCCTCCGCCGCTTCGTAATCGGAGATGGCAAAATTAAGGCTGTTTTCAAACTTTCGGCCGCGCAGATAGAGGACGAAGGCGTCGGGGTTCTGCGTCGGCGTGGCGCGCACCCCGGCGCTTTCCTGCGGGCTGAGGGTGGCGTTGAGCGCATTGGCGATGTCGGTGGCGAGCTCGCCCTGGAGGTGAATCGCATCCGCCAGCTTACGGTCGTATCCCTCCGCCCAAAGTTCGTGGCCATCGGTCGTGTCGATCAAAGCGACATGGAGAAAGACGTGATCGCCCGAACGCCGCAGACTTCCTTCGACCACGTGACGCACTCCGAGCGCGTTTCCGATTTCCTTCAGGTCGCGCGGCGCTTCTGCCGGATAACGCGCAGCGCCGATGCGGCTGATCACCTTCAGATCCCGAATCTTGACCAGCCGGGAAAGAATATCGTCCTGGATGCCTTCGGCGAAAAAAGCATTCGCCGGATCGCCGCTCAGATTGCGAAAAGGAAGGACGGCGATCGACTTGTCACTCGGCGCACCCGCGGGGATGACGAAGAAGGCCAACACGAGCAAGCCCGCCGCGATCCCCGCCGGAACGAGAATCCTCCGCCACCTGCGCCTTTGGGAGAAGGAGACCACCTTCTCGGCCGAAGTGCCGTTCAATTCATCGAGACACCTTTGCAGCCCGCGCCCAAAATCAACCGCGGTCTGCGGACGATCATTCGGATCGGGAGCGACGGCCGCGGCGAGGAAGGCGCAAAGCGAAGCCGGCACGCCACGCTTTTCCAGAGGTTCGATCGAGGGTAGCGCGTGCAAATCCGCGCTTTTTGCTTCGGGCGGGCCATCCATTTTCCGCGGCGGTCTGCCCGTAAGCGCATACCAGAGAGTCGCGCCTAACGAGTAAAGGTCCGACCGGGTCCCGAGCGCGCGGCCTTCAATCTGCTCAGGGCTGGCAAAGGCGAAGGTACCCAGAAAACGTGTCGCGGGCTGCTCCGCCTCCTCGAGTTGAGCGAGGCCAAAGTCGATCACTTTCACCCAGGCCTCGCTGGCGTCCTGCACGCCCTCGGTTAAGAGCATGATGTTGGAAGGTTTCAGGTCGCGATGCACCAACCCGCGTTGCTCGGCCGCGCTCAGGGCGCGCGCCACCTGCAGGCCGATGGCGGCGGCTTCGACCGGAGTGAGCGGCCCGTTCCGGCGCAAGCGCGCCTCGAGCGTCTCGCCCTCCACGAATTCCATCGCGTAAAAGCAATCCCCCGCCGCCGCGTTCTCCTCCGGGCTGGCGACCGTCCCTTCCATAGTGGGCAGGGTGTTGATCGTGCCAAAATGGAAAACACTGGCCACATTCGGATGACGCAAACGGGCGGCGGCTCGCGCTTCCTGAAGGAAACGCTGGCGCGCCTCGGGCCGCGCCGCATGACGCGCGCTAATCAGCTTGAGGGCGACCAGGGTTTCGAGATTGACGTCGCGCGCTTTGTAGGTGACACCCATCGCGCCGCGACCTAATTCCCAGCGCGAGCCATCCGGCCGGGTGAGAATCTCGTAGTGCTGATAGAAGCGGGTTCCCAGTTCTTCCAGCGAGGCCTCACCCGCAGCCTCCTTCGGGTCGAAGCCGGCCGTCAAAAGACAATGCAGACAATCGTCTTCCCCCGCCCGGCTGCGCAGCGGGGCGCCGCATTGTTCGCAAAGGAGAGTCGGATTATTAGTCGACGAAGGCATGAGAAGACCGGCCGCGATCGTCGCTCCCCTTTTCAGGATTGCGCGATTAAGACACGGCAGAGATAACGAAGTTCTTCGTCGATGTCTTTCTCTTTCGGAACCGTGCGCAGGACCTCGGCCCGGAGCAACGCACGGTAGCGCGCCCGCATCCGGCAAAGATGACTTCGCAGCGCCTCCTCCGAGACTCCAAGTTGCGCGGCTGTCTCCTCGTGAGTCGGCAAACCGACACCACCGGTCAGGAATGGCCGCAGCCTGGCGAAAACCCGGGCCCTTGGTCCGCTCTTATATTCGGCGCTGAGCGCCTCCATCGCGCGGCCGACAAGGGCGGCGGCCCAGTTCCATTCAAAATATCGCTCCTCGTCGAGCGGCGCCGCGATCGCAAGTGGGCTGTTGGCCGTCCCCGCCAATTCATTGAACTGATCGCTATCGAAATGAATCATCATTTCGCTGCCGCCCCGTTTTTGCCGGGAATGGTAGGCACGATCAGCATTGAGATAACGTTTCAGGACGAAAAGCAGGAAAGTGCGGTAGCGCCCTTTGCTACGATCGGGCGCCGAGTAGATCTTTTTCTCCAGCAAATAGGCGAAAAACCCCTGGGTTAGATCCCGTGCGTCGTCCCGGCTGTAGCCGCGCTGACGCACAAAACGGTAGAGCGGCGGCCAGTAATCCCGGCAGAGGCGCGCGAGCGCGGCTTCGGCCCGATCCGGGGCGGTGTCCGCCAGCGAAAAATCGTCGACCACGCTCCAATGCGTGGTCATAAAAGCCCCCCCGACGGTGGGAAAAGTTGTGGCCCTTTCGTTCAAACTGGGCCGAGATTCACCGCGAACCTGCTCGACAGTCAAGCTCCCGCTACCCGCGGGAAAAATCGCGTTTGGGACACCGGAGTATGAAAGAAGCCCGAAGCGCGTTATTGCTAACCGGACGATGCCGACGGACGAACCAGCGAAGCCAGAAGCGGGTCCCTCATTTTCGCTCTCGCGCTGTCCGGCCTGCGGCGGCGATCGTTTTCACCAGCAGACGGTGCTTTGGCCGGAGCTGATCGCCGAGTGGGAGTTGGCACCCGAGGAAGTGCGATCATCGATCAACAACAGGGCTTCGCCTGTCTTGATTGCGGAAACAATCTTCGGGCAATGACCCTCGCAGAAGCGATCTCGCGGACGTTTCAGCGCCCCGGTCCCCTGCGCGAGCTCTGCCGTTCCGACGTCCTCTTTCGCGCCCTTCACCTGCTCGAAATCAATTCGGCGGGCGCGTTAACTTCCATCTTCGAGCTGCTGCCGCATCATTCGCTGGTCGCCTTCCCGGAATTCGACATGCAACGGATGAACCTGCCGGACAACTCGGTCGATCTGATCGTGCACTCCGACACCCTGGAGCACGTTCCGAATCCATCCGCGGCACTCCGGGAATGCCGTCGGGTGCTGAAAAACGGCGGCTATCTTTTCTACACCGTGCCGGTCGTGGTCGGGCGCCTGACGAGATCCCGGGCCGGGCTGCCGCCGAGTTATCACGGCACGCGGGCGGCGGGAGCGGTGGATGACTACCGCGTGCAAACCGAATACGGAGCCGATTTTTGGTGTGAACTTTTCGCGGCTGGTTTTAGCCAGGTCACACTCACCAGCCTCGTCTTCCCCGCCTCGGTCGCGATTTGCGCGAGGAAGAATGTCGAGCAGTTGGAGGGGTGACGCGGACAAGATTGAGAAGAGCGTTTTCTTGTCAACCGTTCGATTTTCGCCGTGCCCGGATCACGTAAACCGCCAGGTCGAGACTGCCTTGCGCCTGTACCGAGGAAATCAGTCAGCCGCCTCATCACGTCGGCGCCCAATTGCTCGCCTTCGGCCAAAAAGAAAACGGATAGCTGGTCATCAAGCGGCGGGCGCGAATTTGTGGATTCCATTCCGCCTTCGGCGCGGCCACCGCAAGGACCGCACAATCCACAATCAAGGATAGGCTTTGCCCGGCCGCCGAGGTTTGCGGCCCCGGCTGTGCCATGATAAATAAGCCACGATGAGGGATTCGGACCCAGCTCTGCTGGAGGAAGTGGAAGCAGTTTTGGACGAGAGTGACTCGCACCTGAGGGCGCTGCCGCAGGTGCTTGATCTGCTGCTGCAGCGCTTCGATTGCCCAACGGGAACTGTCCATTTATTCGATGAGAAATCCGGTAGGCTGATGCTGGAAGCCCATCGTGGGATACCTGATGTGGTGCTGGATAAGATCAGGACAATTCCAGTGGGAAAGGGAATGGCGGGTATCGCGGCGGAGCGGCGCGAGCCTGTGCAAGTTTGCAACCTGCAGACAGACAGTTCCGGTCTGGTGAGGCCCGGTGCGCGCGATACAAAAATGGAGGGTTCGGTAGCCGTACCGATGCTGAGCGCAGAAGGCGTGCTCAAAGGCACCTTCGGGATCGCAAAACCGGTCCCGTACGATTTTACACCGCAACAATGCGACTTGCTCCTAAGGGCCGGCGCGCTGATTGCCGAACGCCTTGAGCTATGACTCGTGACGAAGTGCTCAATCTCTATTTTTTGGACGCGCGCTCGAAGCTGATCGATCTCGCGGCGTTTCTGGATCGAGTGGAAGGCAGCGCCGGTGAAGATGATTTCCGGGTGCGCTCCTTCAGAGCGGCGCTCCGGCATTTGAGTGAATCGGAGAGGGAAAAGGCGAAAGCTGTCCTCCTCACGCTGAGTGATCCGACGACTGAGCCGCTCGAGAAAGCAACGACAAAGGGGGCGGCCGGGGCGTGGCCGCAATTCAAAAGCTGATGCGTTACATCGAACCGCACGCGCACATGGTGAGCCGTGTGACGGATGACTATGCAGCCATGGCGATGGCCGGCTGCCAGGCGGTTTGTGAGCCGGCTTTTTGGGCTGGGTTCGACCGCGGCTCGGCGGAAGGTTTTCGCGATTATTTTTCTCTCCTCACTGAGCACGAACCGAAGCGCGCGGCGAACTTCCTTCTGCCTCATTTCTGCTGGCTTTGCATCAATCCAAAAGAATCGGAAGACCTCAAGCTGGCTGATGAAGTCCTCGCGATCATTCCAGAATTTATCGACCGCCCAAACGTGCTCGGCATCGGCGAGATCGGGTTGAACAAAAACAGCCGCAACGAGATCATCGTGCTCGAGAAGCACGTGGACCTTGCCGCGCGCTTCAATCAATTGATCCTCGTTCACACGCCGCATCTTGAGGACAAGCTCAAGGGCACCCGCCTGATCATCGACCTTTTGAAAAACGAGAGCCGGATCGAGCCGGGCCGCGTCCTTATCGATCACGTCGAGGAACATACCGCGCCGCTCGTCCTGGAAGCGGGCTTTTGGGCGGGGATCACGTTGTATCCGCAATCGAAATGCACGCCGCCGCGCGCGATCGATATGGTCGAACGCTTCGGCGCCGAGCGCCTCTGGCTGAACTGCGCCTGCGACTGGGGCAAGAGCGATCCGCTCGCGGTGCCGAAAACCGCCCTCGAAATGCGCACGCGCGGTCACAGCGAAGAGAAGATCGATTTCCTCGTCTACCGCAATCCCTGTCGATTTTTGGGACAAAGCCCGGTCTTTAAGTTGTCCTGAGGCCGCACCCATGAGGCTGCGCGCTGGTCATCATCTCGCCTATTCCACCAATGTGCATCCCGGCGAGAGCTGGAACGAAACCTTCCGCGCCCTCGAACAGCACACCCTCGCGGTCCGCGCAGCGATCGCGCCTAACGAGCCCTTCGGGATCGGGCTCCGCCTCAGTGATCGGGCTTCGCGCGAACTGATCGAGCCGGCAACGCTGGCCCGCTTTCGTGGCTGGCTCGAGGCGAACGAGTGCTACGTTTTCACGATCAATGGATTCCCTTTCGGGAAATTCCACGGCGGCCCGGTCAAGGAGCAGGTTTTTGCGCCCGATTGGACAACGAGCGAGCGGCTCGAGTACACAAATCGACTCTTCGACATCCTAGCGGTTCTCTTGCCTAACGACGTTGAAGGCAGCGTCAGTACCTTGCCTGGATCGTACAAAGGGTTTATTACTGGCGAGGAGCAGATCGAGGCAATCCAACGGAATTTTTGGCTCTGCGTCGATCACATCGCGGCGCTCTTCGAGAAATCCGGTCGCGAAATGCATCTCGGAGTGGAGCCGGAACCGTTCGGATTGTTTGAGAACACGGCCGAGACATTGCGGTTTTTCGAGCGAATCCAGAACCGGGGGGCGGCTAACGATCGCCTTGCCCGACACCTTGGAGTGAACTACGACGCTTGCCATTTCGCGGTCGAATATGAAGATCCAGGCGAGAGTCTGCGGGCTCTTCGAGCCGCTGGCCTTCGGATCAGCAAGCTGCATCTCAGCTCGGCACTGCGCACCGC
>JACCZO010000009.1 GCA_013695925.1 Chthoniobacterales bacterium | reverse complement strand
GCGGAAGAGTAAGTGCGATCGCGGTAATGAGCGCCCGAGGAAACCGCCTGCACCAGCGAGGGCTTCATTCCCAGCCAGGCGAGGCGTTTCGCGGTATAGTCGGCATGATTGTCACCGGGATCGACATGGACCCCATTAAGGATATCGGCGCCGACGGTAAACATCTTCCGGTAAGGCTTCGACCTGAACTCAGCGATGCTTTCTTCCAGCGCATAGTTTGGAATCCACCCTTCCACGACCAGATAAGGAGTCTGTGTCCTCTCAGTGATCGCAAGGAATGGATGCACACCCAGAAAGAGTGTCCCGAAGAGCCCAGCGGCGACAACAATAAGAGCGATCCATCCTCTGAAAGAGAGGAACCACTCACTGCGCCGGACAAATAATCCGAGAAAACGGCGCTCTGACTGAGGCTCGCTTCGACCGCTCATCTCGCTACCGTCGCGCTCTTCTAAGCCGACGACCCTGTTAGGCTTGGACATGCTGGACCTCACAGTTCTATTCTTTCCCTACCGCAGAACACCGAGGACGTTGAGCGCGGGCTGAAGATAGTTGTCGCGTGCCTCGCACAGATGACGCCGGGCGGCGGTCTTGAGCCTATAAAGCGCCGTTTCGTCTTCTGGCGCAGGAGACACCGTTTCACGGTAGGTAATTCGAATCAGGGCGCTCTCTTTCGGGTTTAGCTCGAGCGAGAACGTGATGTAACCATCCGCGTGACTCCAATCCACGATTCCCGAGTCAGAAACCACCTCTTTTACGGCGTTCGAGTCCCGCTCGCGCCGTCTGATGCTGAAGTTTTGCGTCGCGGAGAAGGTGTTACTGAGTCGTAGTTCGCCGCCGTACATCTCGACCGCAATCGTCCCGGATGGCAGGGTCCGTTGCCGGAAACTTCGCCGGACCACCTCACCGAGGCTACGCCATGAAAGCGTGCAAGGAAGTCCGTTGAGTTGATCGATGAACTTCGTGAGGTGCGCGTAATTGTCGCGGCAGAAATCGTGATGAATCACCACGAGACACGGTTTCCCCAGGAGAATGTCGAAAGCGAAGTTTTCGATTCCTTCAGAGGGATAGCGTCTCGTCAGGAGAGGAAAGTCTCCATAATCCATCAGAGCGACATCCCAACACGATGCCAGCGTGATCTTCCGAGGCTCCGGATCGGTGCTTCTCACGCTTGTATTTACTGCCGCAACGAAGTTCTGTTCCTTCAGCACCTGGAGCGCGTTTTCAGAAAACACTCCTTGTGGAAATACCATGATCCGGTCGTAGGGAAGTCCGTTCTTCTCCTCGTGCGATTGCATCCGCGAGATCGCTTTTTTCACTTTCCGAACCAGAGTTGACTTATCTCGGGTTCCAAACTCGCTCGTCGTGTGATCGCAACCGTGGACCGAGAGCGACAGCCTCTTAGGATACTGTTTGAACAGATCGATTACTTTTCTGGTGCTCCGGCTCCAGTTCCACGGAATAAAGGCAATGCTGGCCGAGAAATTATGCCGTAGCGCCACATCGGAAAGCTTTCGGAGATTGAGAAATCCGTAAGAAACCTTGAGCGGCGGGTCGTCGATTATCAGACAGGCACTGCACTCCAACTGTTTACAAGAAGACTCCGGAAACGCCCATCTGACATACATGATAATGGGAACGGCAGAGAGGAAGTGCTCCCGAAGATCAAACTGGTGAGTGGTGATGCTCGAGTCTAGATCCACCAGCGAGTTGGCCGTACTCAAGAAGAATGGGACGCCTTCGTGCTCCATTTTCATGAAAACCGATCCTTCCGCATTGGAAATCAGGCGCGTCATTCGAAGCGACGTGTCGATGCCAGTCAATACTGGCGCGGCCTGCTTTGCAGAGACCGTCAGCCCCGACATCGGGCCGCAAAATTCATTCCATCGATCTGAGACGGAAAATTCACAAGCAAGGTTGGGTTCCTCTGCCAGATTTGCACGACCTTTTGTGACTTTACTGACGATGTGTCTCAACATCGCTGGATCATTCGAACCGTAGACAAATGCGGAATGAACATGCTCGCGCCATAGCGACCTCGCATCCGCCGACGAGCTCATAATTTCTACTAAATCGCCAAAGCTTTCGATCGACAGAAAAAGGCGAAGTTGCTCCGATCTTGTCTCCTCGCCAAGAGGATAGTCGACGAATTCTTGCGTCCGCCAAGACGTCCAGGCCAACCCAAAGAACTCCAAGATCCTTTCGATGCAATGTTCGACCTGGGTATGTCTATTGCCCGAAAATACCACTGCTCGCTCTCGCCGCATTTTGCCTCCGGGATAATGCTTCGATCTTGCTTCAACCACTTTCACACCCGTAGAGCAGCTATCGCCCTTGTGATACAGCCACATCTGGCTTCCTAACAACAACGAGTGACCTCATTGCTCGTGACTTCGCACATCGGTCAAGTAAAGGTGAAGCAATTCGCGCTACCCTGGTGAGCTCCAGGCCGGCAGAGTGAGGGATCCAAGAGAAGTGCTCCTTACGAAGTATTTCAAAGCCAACCTGAGCAAAAGGCGCGGCGTATTCGTTCAGCGATGGAAGATAATATTCTTCCTTATTTTTGTGCATTCGATCTCTGATTGCACTTCGGAAAACAGGAAAACGATTATTCATGTCGATAACGACACTCACTCCGCCCGGAACAAGCAATTCGAAAATTGCTTTAGCACAATTCAACTGCTCTCCCGTTCGATGGCAGTAGCGAATTGTGTTCACTCCGAAAATAAACTGAAAGCTACTCCTTAGCGCCGCCGATGACCTATCGAGTTCCGCAGAGAGATCGGTCAGCAGAGCTTCGTTCCTGGCGGCACAAAATCTAACCTTCTCCTGCTGATCGGGGTTCAGGTAGCTCCTTGCTTCGCGCTGGGCAGCCTCGATTAGAACTGGAGAAAAGTCCGTGCCAATCGCCGCTTCAACCTTGAATCCTTCGTGCTCCAACATCGAAGTCAAATGGAGAAGGTTCATCCCGCCGCCGCAGCCAAATTCCAGTATTTGTAGTGGCTGCCGTCGGGTTGCGTCCGGCAGAGCATGCAATGCAGCAAGATAGACCGCCTTATATTCGTGCTCCAGCAGGTAGGCGATACCGGATCCTGCGGTTGCCCGAGTATATTTCTTAACGGCGGCCTCCGAGCTATATTCGGCCAGGAATTTCTCATTTTTCATATTTGTTCCTTATAAGATGTATGCCAGCGTGCGGTCGTCCGTCAGAATCTCAGCCTCCACACATCTGCTCTTCTGAACGGTTAATGGTTGATTTGACACCTATGCTTCCGTGGCGAAACGGCTAGCAGCAAGTTTGTCAGCGCATAAAAAAGCTGTGCCTGTGGCCATCGAATAAAGGGAAGCGTATGCCTCCAGCCGCCGCGATACACTCGGGTTACAAAGTGCCCCTGAGGCAACTGGTATTGCTCACAGAGAAGTTTCCCAAGTCTCTGGGCCGAAGCAAACGCTGAAGGTATCGCAGCCCGCAGCAGCGTTCCGAGGGTGATCGCTTCGGCAAGATCATACATTTCCAATCTCCCCACCTGGAAACGAGGTTCTATAGCGAACGACTTGGGCAGCCCCGAGGAACGAAAAAGAAAGCGACTATAGTAGGCGTACCCTGTGGAGATGGCGTCCTCGATCCGTGATTCCCTAACCAAGCGATTGATTTTGTAAAGACACTTCAAAACGAAACACGTATGAAAATGATCAACGAATGGTTTCGCTGGGGGGTCGATTTCATACCACCAAGAGCCGTCACTCATTTGTGCGTCGAGAACAAACGCCAGGTTTTCTCGAGCGATCTGCGCGTATTCGGGCTCCCCGAACCTTGCCGCCGCATCGAAAAGAACGAACGCCCGGTAGGCGCTGACATTCACCACTTTGTCTTCCGCCAGCGGCGAGTAGCTACTCGCGGAAGACTCGCCATCGACCTTAACATTCATCAAATCTCTGAACATGAAGCGCGCCGCCGAAGCAGCAATTTCAAGGTAGCGTTTTTCGCCGGTTAGTTCGGCAATCCGGGCGAAAGCTTCGTAGCAGTATGGTGTGACCGTCGCATATGGGGTGTTTTTTGGCCAACAGCCGCCGGAATGTTGCCAGTCAAAAGGATAACCCCAACAGAAGCCGCTGTATCCAGGAATGCTCGATTGTATCAACGCCTCGCAACAGTCCGCTGCTTTTTGGAGGTAACTCGTTTCGCCTGTTAACTCGTGAATGTTTAAAAACGCCAGGGCTAACTGCGCGTCCGCGGTTGCGAATCGCTTTGGCTTCACAAACGCCCTCCGCAATGATGGCACAATGATTTCAATCAATAGGATGGGAGCAATCATTGGCAAGCCCAGCGGTGGCTTGCTGTAATACAACCGTCGTGCCTTTACGCCGTAGCCCGTTCCCCAAATGTCATAGGGGTCGAAACTGGCATTCCCGTTTTTCTCCAACCAGTGCTCAAATGCTTTAATCGCATTGAACAGACTCCGATTCTCTTTGGTAGCGTTTGAGGGTAAGGTTTCCAAGGTTTCCGTGCTTGACCCGACCATTCTGCGCAAAGGGTCAATCAACGTCGACATCTAGCGCCTCCGCTCTTTCAGGCTGCTCTGCGTTGTGGACGAACCAATCCAAAGCCTCGTCCAACCCATCCTGAAGGCGATATGTCGGTTCATAGCCAAGAAGAGCACGCGCTTTGCTGATGTCGGCGTGCGAATGCCGAACGTCGCCACTTCGGAAGTCCCGGTAATGAGCTTTTGCCTCGGCAAGATGCGGAAAGCGAGGCAGGAGGCGCAGTCGCAGCATTTCATAGAGCTCGTTCAGTGTAGCTGACTCACCTACCGCTACATTATAAACCTTGTTCGTGGCCTTGGCATCGTCCACGAGCGCCGCACGGAGATTTGCCTGAACGGTATTCGTGACATAGCAAAAGTCGCGGCTTGTTTCGCCGTCGCCGTTAATCTCAACAGTCTGGTTCTGAATCATAGCCGCGATCCACTTTGGAACCACAGCCGCGTAGGCGCCCTCGGGATCTTGCCGTGGCCCGAAGACGTTAAAGTAGCGCAGCCCGATACACTCGATTCCGTAGCAGCGCGAAAACACCTCAGCGTATAGCTCGTCGACTCTTTTCGAGACCGCATAAGGAGATAAACAGTTTCCGATCTGTTCCTCCACCTTGGGCAACACGGGGTGATCCCCGTAGACCGAACTGCTGGACGCGAAAACAAAACGGCCCACATTCGCCCCTCTCGCTGCGTCGAGCATGTTAACGAACCCTCCAACGTTACTCCCGTTGGTAGCTGTCGGATGCGCCAGCGAACGCGGAACCGATCCCAATGCGGCTTGATGCAGAACATAATCAACCCCGGCGCAAGCCTGTCGGCATACTTCCAAATCACCGATGTCCCCTTTTATCATCGTGAAGCGTTCCCATTCGTCAGCACTGACGTTTTGCCTTACGTCCTCAAGGTTGGATAATCGCCCCGTTGCATAGTTATCCAGCCCGACGACTCGTTGCTCACTCCGCAGAAGAGCCTCTAACAGATTACAGCCGATAAATCCCGCCACACCTGTGATCAGCCAGACGCGACGATCCGGCATCATTTGAGCGACTATTCTGGCGTATGGGTTCATCTAATAAATCTTGAGAAGCCTTGATATAGTGACGGGGAACCCCTACCCGAGCTCTTGATCGAACCATGTCATCATTGTGGAAGCGAACTTGGTGAGGAACTCACCCCAACCCTGATGCTCTGGCCCTGCTCAAAGGCGCCGATATCGGGGCCAGAGCCGGTATAGGAGAGAGCAACGCCCTGCCCGGCCTTCCACGACAAGGGCCGATCAAGTGTGATTTGGCCATCTTTCGGATCGATTCTCTTTATTCGGGCATTCTCCTTCTGACCTTCCAGCTGAATCATATCCCCGACTTCGCCTTCAATACCGAATCCATCATAGAAGTAACCGGGATCCCGGACTCGCATTTCATTGCTCTTCTCGCCACTGCTGACGGTTGTTGTAAGGAATGCTCCTGCATCGATCAGCGGGCTCTTCTCTACCAGACTAAAGTCTCCCGCACCCGCATTTACGAACCCTGGAGGCTGAGCAAGGTTGTTTGTGAAAGATTTTGCGAGATCAGGTGGAACGCGCGAAGCCGGAACAACGATCTCCGGCTGAGCTTTCGTCGACGGCAGCTGATGAAAATAAATCACCGGTTCCCCTCGCCCGTCAGCCGCATGGAAATCATTGTTCCGGAAATGAAATTTCCCGAGTAATCCGAAGGCCACGACGGCTACGGGTTTGCCGGTAAGGGTTTCCTGCCACTTCCACTTGAAGTGCGCTCGATAGGGGCCGGGAGCGATGATGTTGTTAACGAACCGATTGTCATCAAATGCAAACTTGTCCCTAAACTGTCGGGGGGGATTTGCCTCATTCATCGGGGGCGGATTGAGAATCTTCGCCATGGCATCTTCTCTCGGCAACGTGATGCAGCCCTGATCGTAGCCAAAGAACACATTGTTGTAGATTCTGTTATGGCTGACGTAGCCGGCTTCGTGGCCTTCACCCCGCCAAACACCGGTCCCGTCAGCCTTGATCTTCCAGCCCTCCCATGATCCACCCCAACGGACATACAGACCGACCCCGCCCGGTTGGGGCTCGGTTGTCTCTGGCGCCGACTGCGTGCCAGTGGGATTCGCGAAAACGTTGCGGCGGATGATGCCTTCCTGGCCGGAATACTGAATGGCGGAAGGCTGAGCTGCGCGATTCGGGCGAAACGGGTGATAACCAAAACGATTATTCTCAAACAGATTTCGTCTCGTGCTCTTGTAACTCGGGATCTCGATGTAAGAGGGATTGGCCGGATTGCGCCTGTCCAATTTAAGATCGTAAACCTCAACCAGCTTCTCTGCTCTTCCATTTACAAAAAAGGGATTATCGAGGCTGCAGTGCCGAATGACGTTGTTGCTGCTGGCACGAATCGCGAGGAGTGCGTGCGCGGCGGAATTGAAAGTGCAGTTCTCAATCAGCATTCGCTCGCATTTTTCGATTGCGACACTATCGAAAGAGGAACGCCGGAAAGCGCAATTAATCAACCGGCAATCGTGGCATTCGATGAAGTGCGCCGTCCCTTTCGCGCCATGCAGCGCATCTTCAAAGACGCAGTTACGGAAAGTGATGTGATCGCAGCCGCGAGCAAAAATCCAGCCGGCTACTTTTTTGAACGTCAGCCCCTCAATGATGATATGGCTGACGTCCTTTAAAGTGACGACGGCGCGAGCAATCGAGAGTTCATCATCCGCAGGATAGTTCTCAGAAGCGTCGCCCAGAACGACGCTCTCATTATCGTACGCCCTGAAGACGATCGGACTGCTGCCCGTGCCGGAGTGTTTCGGCCACAAAATATCGTTTTCCTTCGCGCCTCTCGATGAATTGTAGACGCCACCTCGGATCAGCACCTGGTCGCCTGGCCGTGCGAGGTTCGCCGCACCTCCTATTGTCTTGAAAGCCTCTCCGTCGCGCCCTGCGGAATTCCGATTCGCTAACGAATAAGTCTTCGTCGAACTACGATCGAGGTGGTTATCAACATAAAGGGTTGCAGCTTGATTGGATGAACAGAAAACGGCAAACGCCGAAAGAGCGACAAGCAGGCTTATACTGGGTTTACCACGCAAAGCGCACTGCAATCCCATCCGAGCTCGCCTCCAGGTTTTCCTCTGCACAGTTGTCAGCCTTGCCCCCGCTACTAGACGGAGATAACCTTTCCCGTCTCGATGCAACGGAGGGCGGCGAAGCATGCCGCGTGGACGTTAAGAATCTGCTCAAGCGGAATTGGGGCGTGGCCGATCTGAATGCCACGGACCCATGCGTCTATCTGTGCCTTCTGGCCCTTGTCCTGCGAAGACCAAGATTTCGTTTTCCGTTTCCCGCCCTGCCACATTTCGACCCGTCGGAAATCGTCTATCACGGCTACTCGCCCACCGCCATAGACTTCGATCCTCTCCTTCGCTAAACCCTGATCGCCGATGCTGCTGTAGAAAATGCTGGCGACGGACCCATCGCTCATTTCCAGAGCGATCGTGAAACTGTCTCGCGACGCCGGATCCTTTCCCGGCAAATCTACGGCGAACGCGCTGACGTTCTTGACCAGAGAACCACAGAGCGCAACTGCGAGATCAACAAAGTGACAGCCCTCACCGATGAGACGCCCTCCACCGACTTTCGGATCCTGAATCCAGTGACCCGGTGGAATCGGGCCAGCGTTAACCCGAATGCAAACCTGCTTCGGACCTCGGACAGGTTCGAAATGGCTTTTCACCATTTCAGTAGGCAACGCAAACCGCCGGTTAAATCCTACCATGAGAGACGGCCCGACAGAATCGGGTCCAGAAGACTCGCCATTATGGTATCCGGCGGCCGCCCCGGAGTTTGGCTCCGAAGATTCGAGACATTGCCTGACCTCATCCAGCTGCTGCGCCGTAATCGCCACCGGCTTCTCTACGAAGACCGCTTTCCCGAGTCCCAAAGCTTTAATGACATACGCCGCGTGTTCATCGTGCCGTGTCGCGATCAGCACTGCGTCCGCTTCTTTCATGGCGGCATCGATATCAGAGTCGGCTGCTTCAATTTTGAAGCGCTCTGCAACGGTTGTCGCAGTGATACCGGACTTTGTGCAGACGGTGCCAAGGGCAACCTCGGAGTGATCACGAAGATATGGAAGCAGATTTGCTCGCGCGTAATTCCCTGCACCGATGACTGAGACCACGATCTTTCCTCGATCCAGAGGTCGAGAGCGAAATTCAATCCGCCGGGGGATCGCCTCCATCTTACGGCCGTACTCAAGGACAATCCCAAGGTAGGCCTCTTTCCTGACGCCCTGCAATAGCTCGTACGCGTTAAGCGCTTCCTCCACTGGGAATCGATGGGTAATCAGCGGATCGAGCCGCACCTGACCACTTTCCAGCAATTCCAGAAAGCTGATCATGTTCCGCTTTTCCGTGAAGCGCACATAGGAAAACGGGTAATCCAACCCTTCATCCTCATAACGCTTGTCGTAGCGCCCGGGGCCGTAGGAGCGGGACAGGCGGAGATCCAATTCCTTCAAATAAAATGGCTCGCGTGGCAGATCCATCTTCGTCAGGCCAACAACCACAATCGTACCTTTCTCGCGCGTTATCTCTGCCGCCTGTTCCACCGGGCCGTTCGACTGAGATGCAGCTGTGATAATTGTCGCGTCGACTCCGTATCCGTCCGTAAACTCGAGGATCTTCTCATCGAGCATTTCGTCATTAGCGAGGGCATTTCGTGCGCAGCCAAGCTTCCGCCCCAGGTCCAACTTATCCGGCGCAACGTCGATGCCGAAAACGCGGGCGCCAGCGGCTTTGAGAATTTGAACTGTCATCAACCCAACCAAACCGAGCCCAATAACCGCCACTTTTTCGCCTAGCTGAACATTCGCCTGGCGGACTCCCTGCAACGCAATTGCACCCAGCGTGGTGAACGCCGCGTGCTCCAGTGGCACGCTGGCTGGGACAGGCGCAACGAGATTCTTCGGCACGGCGACGATTTCTGAATGGTTCGCTGTACTGCCGCCACAGGACACGAGATCGCCCGGGCGCAAACCATCCACGTCCCC
>JACCZO010000487.1 GCA_013695925.1 Chthoniobacterales bacterium | reverse complement strand
CGGTCGCATCGAGCGCGGTCGCGGAGTTGTGCGGCTGTAGAGGTTCGCCCTCTGGCGACGCTGGGGCAGGTCTGATTTCCCAAATTGCACTCCCCCTCGTGCTTCGCACAGCGAAGCGTCTACACGCGGATGACAAGGGGGAGTGACTCGCTAATTTCCCTCCATGGAAAAACGCCCCTCCAGACGGAAAATTCTCCGATTCGGGCAGGTCGACTCCGGGCGCGAACGGGCCACGCTTTAGGCCTCTAAAAGGCCCGCAGAATTGCTTTGATTGGCAAGCCGGCTCGGAAGCGCGGTCGGAAGTCGAGGCGGTTTAAAAGGCTCGTTTAGCTGCCCGTGATTTCACCGTCACCGCGCCTCTACGGAAGTGAGAAGCATTTTTACAAGCCTCGAAGCGTTTCCGTCATGTCGAGTGCCTGGACAACGTGCCCATGGGAGCTCGCCGCGAAGAAGATATGCTCTCCGGTGTAACCTCCGAAGCTGTTGCGACCGTTGACCGCCACGTGAAACCATTGAAGGCGAGACGGAAACGGCGCGGGCGAATGTAGCTGCGCGATGAAAGATTATTTCGAAGCCCGATTAGGCCCTGTGGTGGATCGTCCGAAGGGCCTGGCGTCGGAAATGTTTACGTTTTCGCGTCCGAATCAAATGGCAACGCGCTTCTCGAATATTCTTAAATTTCTGTCCGATAGATTATTACGACGTGAGCTTTTTTTTGGTACGACGCATGCTAAGAGTCAAGCTCATGAAGAAAAAAGTCGTATTATCCCTCGCATTCGTTGTGGCATTTGCGACGATTGCCTCCCAACTGCAGGCAGTCCCTGTCTTTGTCGGAAGTCGGGCCGCCCTCAACGGAAACGATTTTATCGATTGGGGAGCAGCCGGACCGGAGTTCACAGTTCTGGCGAGCCCATTCACCATCCCGACCAATCTCGGGATGACAGCGACCGTAAGTACCAGCAATGGCACCAACCTGGAAAGACGTGACCAAGGCTCTAGTTGGAGCGGTAACTTCGCGCCCGGCGATCCCTTAATTTGGAATCAAGACGCCGGAGGAGACATCGTCGTTAATTTTGGTATGGGAGTTTTTGGCGTTGGTGCCCAAGTGCAGGCGGATTTCTTCGGGCCTTTCACGGGCACGATCTCGGCGTTTGGTATGACCGGTAACCTTCTGGGAAGCTTCACGTTCAACGGGAATTCTACTTCCGATGGAGATAATTCTGCTGTGTTCGCGGGTATATTGAACGACACTGCGGACATTTTTTCCGTTAGCTTCTCGGTCCTTGACCAATTCGGCCAGAACGCTTTCGCGATCAATCAGCTGGATATAGTTAAGGGGGGATCGCAGGGCGTTCCGGAATCGGGCGCGACGCTACCCCTGCTGGGTCTGGGCATTGTTGCCCTTGGCTTCATGCGTAAGTTCGCACGGGCTTAAAAAGCGATCGACAAGAATGTTAGAGAAGGCGCGACTTTGGTCGCGCCTTTTTTCTTTAACTAGACATCCTCGTTGATGCCGCATTCTTCCTCAGCGTGACCCTAGAGGCACCTGGTACTGGGTCTAGCCGGCGACTCGCGGTCGAGGACTCGTAAGTATGGCCAAGGCGAAACGGCGGTAATGATTTTGTCAGCAACGGCCAGATCGATGTGCTGAGACAATCATTGTAGTAGGCGGCGCTTGTTCCCCTGCAGCGCCGCGAAAGCCAGGCAGCGATGTCGCTCGGCCGGATCCGACGGAGCGGAAGAAATCGACTCCCAGATAGGTTTCCCGGAGTTTTTCGAGCACAGCCCTCTTGTTGTTCTGGCTACCGGCGCGAGCCGACCCAATGTCGCCTCGGAGCGGTCCAACACCGCACCGAAAGTGGTGTTCCCAGCACGGGCGTCCGTCCGTTCAAGATCGTTCCGGTTCAGCCAGCTACGCCGGGCGAGCTGGTAATCGGTGGTTTTGAGGGAGGCCCTGTAAAGTTTGCCGCCAAACCGAACCCGTGCGAAATAAATACCCGTTGGCTGATAGCAATAGACCGACTCCGGACCGCCCGCTTCCAAGTTTGGTCGCTTTTCATTCCTTCGGGTGGTTAGCTCAGCGGTAGAGCGGCACGTTTACACCGTGTTGGTCGGGGGTTCGATCCCCTCACCGCCCAGAGCTTTCGGCCTAACGACCTTCGCGTGCCGGCAGGATGGCGAGGGCGATGAAACTCTGCACCACCTTTTCTTCCTGGTTTTTCGTCAGGCTGCGATAGCGAATGAGGCCGTAGCCGGGCTTGGAAAGCGAAAGACGTGCTTCCAGAATCTCGATTTCGACCCGCAGAGTATCGCCGGGGTGGACGGCGGCGGGCCAGCGCAGTTCGTCGATTGCCCGGCCGATAATTCCACCCTCGACCTGCATGGTTTCGACGAAGAGCCGCATCGAGACGGCGGCGGTCTGCCAGCCGCTCGCGGCCAGTCCGCCGAGCAGATTTTCTGAGGCGTCGGTTTCGAGGTGAAACGGTTGGGGATCGTAACGGCGCGCGAACTCGACGATCTCTGCTTCCGAGATCTTTTTCTGGCTCGAAGTGAAACGGCTGTTGACCGGAAAATCTTCAAAGGCACGACCCATGCCGCAGCATCAGCGCGTAATCCACGACAACGCAAGCGTCGCCTTTGACTCTGGGTAGCGCACGCGTCTCGCGTGCTGGCAACGACGTCCTCGCCGTTGCGAACTTTCACTGCAGTCACTTGTCGAAAGAAAGTTCGTTGCGTGGAACACCGCAATCAGCACACGAAAAGCGTGCGCTACCCGGACGCCGGATTCGCGAGGTTGCGATGACGCGCTAGAGTCACGCGCAACCCCCTTTGAATTTCATGAGCGAAAATGAACTAATGCAGGCGGCCATCACCCAGGCCCGGAAAAGTTTGAGCGAAGGTGGAATCCCGATCGGATCTGCGCTGGCCCGCAACGGCGAACTGCTCGCGGTCGGGCACAACAAGCGAGTGCAGGATGACGACCCGGTGACGCATGCGGAGATCGATTGTCTGCGGAACGCGGGGCGGATCGGGAGCTTTCGCGACACGGTCCTCTTTTCGACTCTCATGCCCTGCTATCTCTGCAGCGGCGCGGTCGTGCAGTTTGGAATTCCAAAGGTCATCGTGGGCGAGAGCCGCACTTTTCCGGGCGGCCCGGAATTCATGCGGAGCCACGGGGTGGAAGTGATTGATCTCGATCTACCCGAGTGCACTGAGATGATGCGACAGTTCATCGCCGCAAATCCCGGGCTGTGGGACGAGGATATCGGGCGCTAAAATATCCGAAATTAGAGCTTGACCTTAACCATTATATTTTTGACACTCCCACCACGCGGAAATTACTCGGCCATAAAAACAATATGAAAACACTGCTCTCTGGAATCGCCACAGCGCTTCTTCTTTCCCTCGCAAACAGCGCAAGCGCCCGCACACTCACGACCGACACCGGGATGCCGAGTTTTCTGCCGAACAGTTCCTTTACCGATAATAGTATTACGGCGGAGCTGTTGCAGATGAACGGCATGGCTGACCTGGTGCACCTCTCAGGCGATTCGATGGTCGCTCCGGCTAACGCTGATCCGCAGATCACGATCGGTGGTGATTTCTCAGCCAATTCCGGCGACGAGTTCGATGTGATTTACAATTTCAATGTTACTTTGGGCACGACCGATCCCATCCTTCTTACGATAGATCTCCAGACGATCGTCGGTAACGTGCAGGAGACCTTTAGCACTGTGCTCACGATCAATCCGGGCTTCGGCCACTACCAAGGCAAGATCGACGGTCCGCTCTTCAGTCTCGCAACCAGCGGACTCTGGAAGGGCCATTTGACCTTCAATTTCACCGGTGCTGACGGCACCAATAACCCTGACCCTGGCAATCTGCTCGTGAAACTGCGCCGGATTGATTACCGACTGGGCTCTTGTATACCGGAACCGTCTTCCTACGTCTTCCTCGGGCTGGGCATCGCCGCGGTGGCTGTTGTCGCGCTGCGCCGCCGCCAGCTTGCCTAACGTTCTCTTCGGGAGCGAGCTGCGATCTTGTGGGGGCGAGAATGCCCCTAGTTGTTGACCGGTGTTTTCGCGTTCGCTATTGGAACGGGAAGGGCGCCTGCAGATCGAGATCGAGATGTAGCGGCTCCGCGAGTTCGGGATTTTTCTTGGCCGCTTCATTGAAGTAAAAGTCGTTCACGCAGGAAGCGAATAGCCCTGGCGACTGACCGGCGCGCGCCTGTAGGATGAGCTGGCGCGCCTCGTCGATATGCCCCGCCCGAATCTGGAGCGCGGCCGATGTCATCAGCCAATCCACCGAGAGGGGGCCAGCGGCCTGCTTCTTTGCCAGTTCCTCGGCGACCGCCTCGCCTTCGGCGGCTTCGATCCTTCCCATCCTTAACTTGAACCGGCAGACGGTTGCGTCCTGCTCATTACGCGCGAGAAGGATCGCCCGTTCGTAATGGGGAAGCGATTGCTTCGGCTTAAGGTCGACGCGCAATGTCTCACCCCAATAATAGTGATAGTCGGAAACAAAAGGCGCGGCGTTGACTGCGGCCTCGAAGAACTGTTCCGCGGCCGGCAGATTATTTTTCCGGACCGCGATCAAGCCGCGATAAAAGTTCGCCGCCTCTACGTTTTCTCCGAAAGCGATGGCGCGCTCAAACGTCTGGTCCGCCGAATCGAAGTTGCGGTGGTCGTAAAGGATTTTGCCGACCCGGAAAAGAATTCCGCGATATTGGAGATCCTTCCGTTTCGCGGCCAGGAATCGGTCGGCGGCATCCTGCCATTTGCCGGCGCCTTCATCGAGCAGGGCTTGTTTGACCAGGTCCGGCGCGGCGAGACCTGAATAGAGATCGGGACCGTTCTCGTCCAGCGTGGGCGCGTTACGAGACGCGATGAGAAATTTGATATAACTGAGCTTGGTCCCGCCGTAGAAAGTGAGTGCGAGGAGCAGAAGCGCGCCCAGGATGATGGCCGCCTGTTGCAACTCTATGGCGCGGGAACCCTTGTCCGTCGGCTGGATGACGGGCGCGCCGCTGGGTTCTTCGTGATCCTCTTTTCGATCACTGGGGGTGGCCTGTTTTTTTTCCGAAGGTCGCGGTTCCGGCGTGGCCGTCGGTTCGGCTTGCGGGGGCGGCGATAGCTTTTCCGGAACCGATGGGATCGCCGCTTGAGACTCGGCGACTGGCTCGTTAGGGGCAGATCGCGGTTTGTTAAGAAACCGTCGTTGCTCGGGAGTCAGGCCGCGCCGGCGACTGCCCGATGGCCGCGATTCCTGCTCGCTGCTCGATGATTCTGGTTCGTCCGGGTTTTCTTCCGCCATAAATGCGCTGTCTGCTGGGTAGTCGAGCTGCGATGATGCAGGAATCAGTGGCCCAGTCGATTATATTTTTGCAGCAGGTCACGCAGGCGATCGTGCGGCAGGGCCGGCACCCGGTGATCGTCGCGGCCGGTCATCTCGTGGTTATCGACCAGGGCATTGACGATCGCTTCTTCGACGGACTGGACCGTGGCCTCGAAGATTGGATCGAGGAGATCGTTAGGCACGGTTTGGACGGTGTGCGTCGGTTTTTCGGGATTTGCGACATCGGGATTGGCAGTGGAGAAGGCGAGAAACAAATCGCCGGAACCGTTGCCCGAAACGCTCCCGGTGCGGGCGAGCCCAAGACTGGCACGCCGCGCAAGTCGCTTCAATTGTCCTGGCAAAAGCGGCGCGTCGGTCCCGACCACGATGATGATCGGGCCAGTCTCTTTCGGGTAAACGGAGCCCGGAATTTCCTGCCCGACCGGAACGCCGGCGATCGTCAACTGCGAGCGCCGGCCGCAGTTGGCTTGGACCAGAGCGCCGATGGTGTAGCCGCCGATTTTCTTTTCCAGGACGCGCGAGGCAGTGCCCGTGCCGCCCTTGAATTCATAACAGATCATCCCCGTCCCGCCGCCGACGCTGCCCTCGGCGACCGGACCGCTCGCGGCGGTGTCGAGTGCATGGGCGACGTCCCCGGCTTTCACATGGAAGCCGTTAATATCATTCAGCCAGCCATCCCAGGTCTCCGCCACCACCGGCAGGCTCCACCAATAGCCGGTCTTATCCGCCGCGCCGTGCGCCAGTCTCCACGCAATGACCGCGTCGCGCGCTACGCCGACGCTGTGCGTGTTGGTGATCACGACCGGCCCCTCCAGAAATCCGCTCTCTTCCACCCAGGCCGTCCCCGTCATTTCACCATTTCCATTCAAGCTGAAACTGCCGGCATAAACCGGATCGTTGAGCGATGCGTGACCGCGCGGCAGGACCGCGGTGACCCCGGTGCGCACCGGGCCTTTGCCAACTTCGAGTTTCCCTTCACCGCTGATCAATGTCGTCACCCCAACTTCGACCCCAGCCACGTCGGTAATGGCGTTGAGTTTCCCTGGGGTGCCATCGAATGGAATCCCGAGCGCGCGGGCCCGAACCGCTGGCGTCGTCGGGGGCTTTGTCTGCGGCTCGCGCGCAAAGAGCGGCGCGGAGAGAAATAAAAGCGCCAATCCGGTCGCAAAGATTTTCTCGATCATGATGGGACAGGATTAACAGGATTGTAGAGGATTGAAAGAAGGATGGCGCGCCGGCGATGTGTCTCCCCACCCAGTGAATCTCGTAAATCCTGTCTGCTTTTCTGAATTTCTGTTTTCGCCTCCAAAGCGAGGCACTAGATTGAGCGCGTGAGCTACCAGGTTTTCGCGCGAAAATACCGGCCGCAGACCTTTGCCGATCTCGTCGGCCAGGACCACGTCACGCGCACACTGCAAAATGCGGTCGAGCAAAACCGGCTCGCGCACGCCTATCTTTTTGTCGGACCGCGCGGGATCGGGAAGACCTCGACCGCGCGCATCCTCGCCAAGGCGCTCAACTGCATCCATGGCCCGACGACGACGCCCTGCGGGGTGTGCGACAATTGCAAGGAAATCGCCGCCGGCAACAGCCTCGACGTGCTCGAGATCGACGGGGCGAGCAATAACGGCGTCGAACAGGTGCGCGAGCTGCGCGACAACGTTCGTTATGCGCCGGCGAAGGCGAAATACAAAATCTACATCATCGACGAAGTGCACATGCTCACTTCGCAGGCCTTCAACGCCCTTCTCAAAACTCTCGAAGAGCCGCCCGAACACGTAAAATTCATCTTCGCCACCACCGAGCCGCAAAAAGTTTTGCCGACCATTTTGAGCCGCTGCCAGCGCTTCGATCTCCACCGAATCCCGGCGAATCTTATCGCCCAGCATCTGCAATTCATCGCCGGAGAAGAGAAGGTGACCCTCGAACCGGCCGCCGCCCACGCCATCGCGCGCGGCGCCGATGGCGGCTTGCGCGATGCCGAGTCGATGCTCGATCAACTGGTGGCGTTTTGCGGGGAGAAGATCGCCGAGGGTGACGTCCTCAATGTCTTCGGCTTTACAAGCGAGCAGACCGTCGCCGGGTTCACCGAGAAAATTCTGCGCGGCCAGACCTCCGAGGCGCTCGGGCTCCTCGACGACCAAGCCGCGGCCGGCAAGGAGATGATGAAACTGATGAGCGATCTCATTGCCCACCTGCGCGACTTGCTCGTCTATAAGGTGAAACCCGACGCGCTGGCCGACGAAGCCGCGCCCGAGATCCAATCGTCGTTAGGCGAGGAGGCGGCCTTGATTGAGACTGATCGGCTTCTGGAACTGATCGAGCAATTTGCCGCGGCCGAAGGCCGGATGAAATGGGCGCCTAACAAGAAGCTGCACTTCGAAGTCGCGGTCATCAAGGCAATCCAGAACCTCGGCCAGGTCACCTTGAGCGAAGTGATCGAAAACCTCACCGCGCTGCGCGGCGGCGCTCCTTCCGTCCCCACTCCTGCTCATGCTCGTGCTCCTAATCCCGCTCCGGCTCCTCCGCCGGCTGCGCGCGTGCCCTCGCCGAAATCATCCCAGCCCGCCGCGCCTTCGGCACCCGCGGCTGAGAAATCGCCGCCCAACGTCGCCTCCCCCAAGATGAGCGACCTCTGGCCAAAAGTCGTTCAACTGGCCGGCACCCGGCGCCCTTTGCTCAAGACCTGGCTCGCCGCCGCCCACCTGCTCGGCACCGAAGGGCGTCACGGTCTTGTCGGCTTCGGGCCCGGCGACAAGACCGTCATGGAATCGCTCGCCCGCCCGGCCAATCGCAGCTTCCTCGAAGAGCTGCTCAAGGAAGTGAGCGGGGAGGAGTGGACCCTGGAGCTGAGCGTAGTCGATGATTTGTCGCCCGCTCTCCCGGTCCAGGCGCCGGCCGCGCGCGAGCCGGAGAAATCCGCGCCTAACGACTCGCGCGACGCTTTCAAAGATGACCCCTTAATCCAGGAAGCCCTCGAAATTTTCAAAGGCGAAATCAAATCCGTCACCACCTGACCTAACGAACTCATGAATATCAACAAGCTGATGAAGCAGGCGCAGAAAATGCAGGAGCAAATGGCCAAAACCCAGGCCGAGCTCGAGGAAAAAACCGTCGAGGTCGCGGCCGGTGGCGGCAAAGTAACGGTGGTCGCGAACGGCGCCGGCGACGTCATTTCGATCAAGATCGCGAAGGAAATTGTCGATCCCGAGGACGTGGAAATTCTGGAAGACCTCATCCTGAGCGGGGTGCAGCAGGCCATTGCGCAGGGCAAGGAAATGGCCGGGAGCGAGATGTCGAAAATCACCGGCGGGATGAATCTGGGCGGGCTCGGCGGCTTGGGGATGTAGAGCAGTCCCCGGGGGATTATTCTTTAACCGCAGAGAGCGCAGAGGACGCAGAGATTTTTGGCGGACGCGCGCTTCGCCTGCCCAAATCTCGTCTGCAGCCAACCGCGAAGCGGTCCTAATTTTTTATTTCCCCTCGGCGCTCTCTGCGTCCTGGGCGGTAAATTTTCCTCCTCCGCCGCTCTCAAGGCGAGGGCGTCCGAGGCAGCGAGGTGAACTGCGGGAAGCCTCCCGCTTGCGCGATCGCCGCCGCCTCACTGCGCGAATGCACCCCGAGCAGCGCGCCCTCCGGGTTATAGGCGAAAACATGATCGTAATTCAGCGAAGTCACATCCGATGCATGGATCACTTTTGTCGTTAATTCCTGCTTCTTCTGAAATCCATCCGGCAGAACGACCGTCCAGCGGATTTTGCCGCCGAACGTGGCCGCTGGCGCTGCTCGCGCTCGTGCTTTTTCCATTCGTTTGGCTGGTGGCGCTCCCATTTCGTTTGCTCGGGATGACGTTCGAAGCATTGCTCGCCTTTGTGAGAACGGTGCTCTTCCTCCCGGCGCGATTGTTCGGCTGGCGGCGGGCGGCCTGAGAGCACGCGCGTTCACGTCTATCTGGGGAGCACGGGCTGTCAGCCCGTTCGGAGCCGGGTGTCACCCGGCGACTTTTCAAGGGGAGGGGAAGTCCGTCGCGGGAGGCTCCCGCGACCAACGGGGTGGCACCCCGTGCTACCCCTGCAGACTGACTGCGACCGGTTGGTGTCGCTCGAAGATTAACACCTCAGCGATGCTTAGGTCCGTCATCTTTTCCGCCAGGCGCTCGAAGTTTTCGCCTTGTTGCACGTGCGAATGTCCATCGGACGCAGTCGTGAAGCGGATGCCCTTGGCCAGCGCGCGGTGAATGAAGTCGTCGCTCGGGTAGAGTTCGCCGACCGGTTTGCGCCAGCCGGCGGTTGAAAGTTCCATTGCCAGACCGGCGTGCTTGATTTCGCTCAGAACGGCTTCAAGCAAATCGCCGAGGTCTTTTGTTGGGCGGAATCCGAAAATCTTGACCAAGTCGAGATGCGCCATGCAATCGACCAGGCCGCTCGCCGCCATGGCGCGGATGCGCTCGTAGTAATCGGCGTAAACTTCATCGATATCGCGCCGTTCGAATTCCGCCTCCTGGCCCGCGTGATCGAAGGCCCAGTCGCCGCGCAGGAAGTGAACCGAACCGAGAACGAAATCGAGCCGGTCCCAGTTTTTCTCCACCCACGCGCGGCCAGCGGCGGAATGGACTGGATCGTTATCCAGCTCGATCCCGGCGCGGATTTTGAGATCGGGATTGGCCTCGCGCAAGCGATCGATCTCGTCGAAATCGACCCCGGCGTGATAGCGGTCGTGATCCGTTAGGGCGATATCCGTCAGGCCAATCTCGCGCGCATGTTCAGCCCACGGCTGGAGCAGTGCCTGCGTGTAAGGCTGCGGGCGGTGGCCTTGTGGGTGCAGGTGATAATCAGAGAAGAGGGTCATCGGGATGCACGTTGCGAGATGCGGGATGCGAGATCCGACTGCCTAACGACACACCGCGCATCCCGCATCCCGTATCCCGCCTCACTGCGCGGCGATCGACTTGCGTTGCGCGTCCAGTTCGGGATAGGCCGGCACGGTCGCTTCCACGGCGAAGACTTTGCCCGGAACCAGTTCGCGCGTCGCGATCGTCCCGCTGTATTCGACGTGCTCGCCCGGATTGATTAAAAGCGTCCCAGTCTGCTCGGCGAAGGCTCGATTATCCGACCAGCGCGTCACGACCCGGCCGGAGTAATCGCGCAGCAGGATCTCGATCCGTTGGTCGGTTGGAAAAAACAACTCGACCGCACGCTCGGCCCGGTTGGTCAGAACGACGCGGACGGGCAACTGCCGGACTTCGGAAAGTTTCACCGGTTCGGAGGGAAGCTCGACCGTCAGGACGAGGCCGCGAATTTTTGGGTCTTTGTATTTCGGGATGTGTTCCGACGAGGAACTGAAGGGGTGAAAGAGGCGTCCAAGCCAGCTGCGTTTCTCCTGTGCCGGCGCGTCCTGGAGCGAGAGGAGCAGGAGCAGCGCTCCGCAAACGAACGTGGGTCTCATTCGCTCCAAAGAGGCCAACGTTGCAAAAGCTGTCAAACCCTTTATCAATCCGCCATGAGGACTCTGCTCGCGGCCGCGCTCGTTTTTACGCTCGGGGTGGGCGCGGCGGCCGGCGGCGGCCATTGCATCTTGCGGGTGCACATCGAGGCCAACTCGCGCGACGGCGCGGTCTTCGCGCAGCCGATCCGCTCGCTCACGGGCCGCGAAGTTTTCATCGAAAAAACCGCCTGGCTGAGCGAGCGCGACGTGAAACGGTATTATCCGTACCGTGCGGCAGAGGGAAGCTACGGAGCGCTGCTCGAGCTCGACGACCACGGTCGGACGGTGCTCGACACCCTGAGCGTCGAACATCGCGGGGCGGTGCTCTACGTTTTCCTGAATGGCCGGCCGCTCACCGAATTGCAGATCGATCGACGGATCAAGGACGGCAAGATCTATCTCGCCTCTGGCCTGACCGAGGCCGACCTCAAGTTGATGAACAAGGATTGGAAATTGATCGGCGGGAAGAAGAAGAAATGAGGAGTAAGGTGCGCGCGTTCGCGCTGCTCTTCCTCGCCCTCTGCGCTCTCGCCCGGGCCGAGGATGCTCCGATAAATCTGGTCTTGCCGACCGACAACACGGCCCTCTTGCGTGGAAAGAAAGCGGACTTTTACCAAGTCATCGAGCGCAATCTGCACGGAGTGATTTCCTATCCCTGGCAGGGGGGGCAATATGGTTTCGTGCGCGACCCCGTCGAGACGGCCGCGGGGCCGGTCTACACCCGGTTCCACGAGGGCATGGACATCCGGCCGATGCGCCGCGACGCGCGGGGCGAGCCGCTCGACGAAGTGCGCGCGATGGCGGACGGCAAAGTCGTTTATACGAACCTCGCCGCGGGCGCTTCAAACTATGGCCGCTACGTGGTGGTGGAACATCGCTGGGGTGGTTCGCCCTATTACAGCCTTTACGCGCACCTGAGCACGACCGCGGTGACGGCCGGACAGGGGGTGAAGCAGGGAGAAAAACTCGCGATCATGGGTCACACCGGGAGCGGGATTAATCGCGAGAGGTCCCACGTTCACGTCGAGCTGAATTTGCTCCTGAACGATCACTTCGAAGCGTGGCACGACATCTTTTTCAAAGGCCAACCCAATCGCCATGGCATTTACAACGGGCTCAATCTCGCTGGGCTCGATCTGCCGCGGCTCATTCTCGCGGCGCGCGGCAATCCTTCGCTCACTCTCCCGGCGTTTCTCGGGCGGGAAGAAGTTTTCTACAAAGTGATCCTGCCTGATTCGCCTAACTTTCAATTGCCGCGCCGCTATCCCTGGATGACGGGCGCCGCGCCTAACGAAAGGCCGGTTTCGTGGGAAGTCTCGTTTAGCCGGTCCAGCCTGCCTCTGCGGCTGGCGCCGAGCAACCGGGCGGTGAGCGCGGCCGAGCTCTCCTACGTGAAACCGGGCTCGGGCAATTTGCGAAATCTTACCCGCCACCTTGCCGGACGTGGCAGCAGCGCGCGCCTGACCGACAGCGGCAAAGCCTACATGCGCCTGCTCACCTTCCCGGACTAACGAACGTGCGACGGATCACCCGGCGTCAGTTTCTCGGGCTCGGTCTCGTCGCCCTCCCGGCCGCGGCCGGGATCGACGGGCGTTTCGCCGAGCCGACCTGGCTGCGGGTGACCCGCTTCGATCTGAATCCGCACCCGGCCTGCCGCTTCGTGCAAATAAGCGATCTCCATTACAAGGGCGACGCCGAGTACGCGGCCGAGGTCGTGTGCCGGATTAACCAGCTCGCGCCCGAGTTCGTCTGTTTCACCGGCGACCTGGTAGAGGACAAGCATTTTGCCCCGGCCGCGCTCGATTTCATCCGCAGATCGAGCGACCGGTTTACGGTTGCCCTGGGAACTGAGATTACGGGTGCGGGGCGGATTTCCGCCAGTACGCCGAGGCCTATCGCGCGACCGGCGGTGAATGGCTGGAAGACCGGAGCGTGGTGCTGCCCGAGCATCGTCTCGAGATTATCGGGATGGGGTTGCGCGGGGTGTATGCCTTGGGCGAGGCGCGCGCCGAGCGGCGTCTCCTCCTCATTCTTGAAGAGATAGGTCACGTAAACGCCAGCGCGGTCGCCATCGAGGTCGACCTTAAGGGTTTCCTTCTCGAGCGTGATGAGGCGTTTCAGCATCGGGACGAGATTCCCGCTGCGCTCGATGGCGGAGGTCTCAAAGACGCCGCCGTTGGCCCGTGCAAGCAAAGGAACGCAGGGGAGGAGAACAGCCACGAGGAAAATGGCACGAGCAGGCACGGGTGAAACCTTATCTCCAGTAATCGCCCGGAGTCGAGGTCAGGCGCTTCGAGAACCACCGCCTGCCGGTGCAACCGGACTGCTCGCGCTCTGTCGACAAGTGAGGAGGATGCAGTTTTGACAAGCGGGAAAATCCCGCTAGCTTGCCCGTCCCTTCACCCCACCAGGGTGCCAATTCAGGAGAGCCACCCGGCTCGTTGGAACTGAAATCATCATGCAAAAAAACCGCTCCAAACGTTATCGCGCCGCCGCCGAGCAGGTGGACCGCAACAAGGCCTACAGTTTCCAGGAAGCCGTCAGCACGTTGAAGAAACTTCCGGCGCCGAAGTTTGACCAGACGGTCACGATGTCTTTCCGGCTCGGGGTTGATCCGAAACAATCCGACCAGATGGTGCGCGGCACCTGCCCGCTCCCGCATGGCAGCGGCAAACAAGTGCGCGTGCTCGTTTTTGCGCAGGGCGCGGCGGCGACCGCGGCCAAGAATGCCGGTGCGGAATACGTCGGCTTCGAAGACATGATCAAGAAATGCCAGGAAGGTTTTCAGGATTTCGATGTCGCGATCGCGACGCCGGCCGCCATGTCGGAAGTGAGAAAACTCGGCAAGGTGCTCGGTCCCCGCGGCCTGATGCCGAATCCGAAGACGGGAACCGTAACCGAGGATACGGCCAAGGCCGTCGGCGAAGTGAAGGCGGGCCGGGTCGAGTTCAAGCTCGACAAGAATGGCAATATCGCCGTGCCGCTCGGTAAATTTTCTTTCGACGAAAACCAGTTGGTCGAAAACGGAACCGCGATCATCGAAGCGGTGGTGAAGGCGAGGCCGGCGACCGCCAAAGGCCGTTTCGTCGAAGCGATGACGCTCGCCGCCACGATGTCGCCCGGTTTGCACGTCGATCCTTCGCCGTATCTGGGCGTCTAAGAGGAGAATGATTTTCTTCCACAGATTAACACAAGATGGACACAGATTTTTTGAGGGCAGAGGCGCAGTCGCCGGAGGCGAAATCTGCGGGAATCTGCGTAATCTGTGGATAAAGAAAGAGTTCTAAAATGAGACCCGAAAAAGCCAACATCGTCGCGGACCTCTCGGAGAAGCTGAACCGTTCGCCGTTCCTGCTGGTGACTGATTACCAACGGATGAAGGTCGACCAGTTCGGCGAGCTGCGGAATCGCCTCGCGCCCACTGGCGCCGAGGTGCACGTGGTCAAGAACAGCTTCCTGAAGCGCGCCCTTGCCGCGAGCGACCTGCCGGACATTGCCGAGCAGCTCAGCGGCCAGACCGCGGTCGTGACCGGCGACAAGGATGTCGCGCCGGTGGCGAAGGTGCTGAAAGCTTTTGCGGCGGAGTTCAAGATCGCGACGCTCAAGATCGGCGTGGTCGATAAAAATGTGCTCTCGACGGCCGAAGTGGAGACGCTCGCTGAATTGCCGAGCCGCGATGTGCTTCTCTCGCAACTGCTGGGCATGCTCCTGGCTCCGGCGACCAAGCTGGTCCGCACCTTGAACGAACCGGCCGGTGCTTTGGCCCGGCTCCTCAAGGCCAAGGCCGAAAAAGAAGGCCAGCCGGCGGAGGCCGCAGCCTAACGACTAACGAATTTCGCCCCGCCCACGCGGGACGAGCAACAAAACAAAAACACTGTCCGAGTCGACGGCTGTCGGCTGTAATTTCCCGGGGGCTTCCGGGAGCGGCAATTGGAGGAAACTAAAATGGCAGATATGAACGCAATTGTGGAGCAACTCAGCGGACTGACCGTTCTCGAGGTTGCTGGTTTGGTGAAAGAACTCGAGGAAAAGTGGGGCGTGAGCGCCGCGGCTCCGGTGGCGATGGCGGCGGCGCCGGCGGCCGGCGGTGGCGGTGCAGCAGCTCCGGCAGCGGAAGAGAAAACCACTTTCGATGTCATCCTCAAGGAAATGGGCTCGAACAAGATTGGCGTGATCAAGGAAGTTCGCGCCGCTGTCCCCGGACTCGGCCTGGCGGAAGCCAAGGCTCTGGTCGAGGGCGCGCCCAAGACCATGAAGGAAGGCGTGACCAAGGAAGAAGCCGAAGAGATCAAGAAAAAGGTCGAAGCGGCGGGCGCCAAGGTCGAAATCAAATAATTTCCCATCCTCTGGCGGGCGCGGCGCGAGAAAGCGCTTGCGCCTGCCGGCAGGATGTGAACTATTAACAGCCCCCTTTCTGGTTCAGGACGCCCGACGTATTTTTAACTCGCTCTCGAAGGCAAATCTCAAGATTGGCAACAAAACGGTGGAGGTCATTTTGACAGACCGCCGTTTTGCAGCCACTTTTTTCGCCCGCTTTTTCCGGATAAATCCGTAACCCTCACACTCCTCGCGATCTGCATCCAGGGTCGCTGAAGGTTTAACCATTGGAGATTGGTGCACCAGTTATGTCAGACCGTACTGCAGTAGAGCGTATCCACTTCGGCAAAATCAAAGAGGCGATTGAACCGCCTAATTTGATCGAGGTTCAACTCAATTCCTACGTCGATTTTCTGCAAAAGGATGTCGCGCCGAGCAAGCGCAAGAACACCGGCCTGCAAACCGTCTTCAAAGAAGTTTTTCCGATCGAAAGTTACGACGAAAAGGCGACCCTCGATTTCAGCCAATACGAGATCGGCGAACCGAAGTTGAGCGCGCTCGAAGCGCAGCGCGAAGGCCAAACCTTTAGTGCGCCTCTCCACGTCACCTTCCAGCTCAAGGAAGAGAAGGGGACCAAGGAAGAAAAAGTTTATATGGGCGAGATCCCGCTCATGACGCCGTCGGGTACGTTTGTGATCAACGGAGCCGAGCGCGTCGTCGTTAGCCAGCTCCATCGCTCGCCCGGTATCGCTTTCGAGTCGAGCATCCATCTGAACGGCAAAGTGCTCTACAGCTTCCGGATTATTCCTGATCGCGGGTCTTGGATCGAAGTCCAATTCGACACCAGCGACCTGCTTTACATCTACCTGGATCGTCGCAAGCGCCGCCGAAAATTCCTCGCGACCACTTTCCTCCGCGCCCTCGGTTACGGGACCGATGAAGAGGTCATCAAACTTTTCTACAACATCGAAGACCTCAAACTGAGCGAGAAACTCGACGAGGAAAGTCTCGCGATGAAGGTGCTGACCGCCGACGTCCTCGATGGCGAAGTGACGGTGGCGCGTGCTTTCGAGCCTCTCACCCTCGCCGCCGTGCGCCAGATCATGGCCCTCGGGCACAAGACGGTCAAAGTGATCGACATCACCCACGACGACACGGTCGTAAAAGCGCTGAAGAAAGATCCGGCCCACGACCAGGAGGAAGCGCTCAAGGACATTTACCGGAAGCTGCGTCCCGGCGATCCGCCGACTGTGGCTAACGCCCGTGCCCTTCTCAAGCGGCTATTTTTCGATCCGAAGAAATACGATCTCGGCCGCGTTGGTCGCTACAAGCTGAACCAGAAGCTCGGCATCGACGTCGATCTCGGCGAGCGCATCCTGACGGACAAGGATTTCATCGCTGCGATCAAATACCTGATCAGCCTTCGCCGTGGCGAAGGCACGCTCGATGATATCGACCATCTCGGCAGCCGTCGCGTGCGCACGGTCGGCGAATTGCTCGCCAACCAGTGCCGTGTCGGTCTCGCCCGCACGGAGCGTCTCGTGAAAGAGCGGATGACGTTGTTCGACGTGAATATCGACGGCATGACCCCGCAGAAACTGATCAACCCCAAGGCGCTCAGCGCTGTGGTGCGCGATTTCTTCGGTCGTTCGCAGCTCTCGCAGTTCATGGATCAGACCAACCCGCTCGCCGAGCTGACGCACAAGCGTCGTCTCTCCGCCCTCGGGCCCGGCGGTCTCAGCCGCGATCGCGCCGGTTTCGAAGTGCGCGACGTCCATCCGTCCCATTACGGCCGCATCTGTCCGATCGAGACGCCGGAAGGTCCGAACATCGGTC
Organism: Chthoniobacterales bacterium; assembly: GCA_013695925.1. GTDB lineage: Bacteria > Verrucomicrobiota > Verrucomicrobiia > Chthoniobacterales > UBA10450 > Palsa-1392. The sequence continues at coordinate 8,304 of JACCZO010000487.1, read as the reverse complement.
TCATCAGCTCGATGAGCACATTTGCCCGGATCAACGAATTCGGGTTCATCGAAACGCCCTACCGAGAAGTCGAGAAAGGCCGCGTCACCGATCAGGTCGATTATCTGACCGGCGATCGCGAAGAAAACTTCATCGTCGCGCAGGCCAATGCGCCGATGGACGCAAAGGGTCATTTCACCGGGGAAAAAGTTTCCGTCCGTTATCGCGGCGACTTCCTCGAGGTGGAGCCTGCGAAAGTCCATTACATGGACGTCTCGCCGAAACAGCTCGTCTCCGTGGCGGCGGGACTCATCCCGTTCCTCGAGCACGATGACGCCAACCGCGCGCTCATGGGTTCGAACATGCAACGCCAGGGCGTGCCGCTAATCGTCTCGGAATCGCCGCTCGTCGGCACCGGCCTCGAAGGCAAAGTGGCGCGTGATTCGCGCGCCGTGGTCGTCGCGACCGAAGCGGGCCGCGTCGCCTCCGTCACCGCCGACCAAATCGTCGTCACGAAAGACGGCGAAATGCCGGAAGGCCGCAAGAAACTCAAGACCGATCTCGAAGCGGGAGTTCACGTTTACGAATTGCGCAAATTCATGCGCTCGAACGCCGGTACCTGCGTCAATCAGAAGCCGATCGTGAAGAAAAGCCAGCATGTGAAACGCGGCCAGGTCATTGCCGACGGCCCGAACACCGAACAGGGCGAGCTCGCCCTCGGCCGCAACGTCCTCGTCGCCTTCATGCCCTGGAATGGCTACAACTTCGAGGACGCGATCATGATCTCGGAGAAGGTGGTGAAGGAAGACATCTACACTTCCATTCACATCGACGAATTCGAAATCGGCGCCCGCGACACCAAGCTCGGCCCCGAAGAAATCACCCGTGATATTCCGAACGTAAGCGAAGAAGCGCTCCGCAACCTCGGCTCCGACGGCGTCATTCGCGTCGGCGCGGAAGTGAAGCCGGGCGACATTCTCGTCGGAAAAATCACTCCGAAAAGCGAGACGGAACTGGCGCCGGAAGAGCGTCTCCTCCGCGCCATCTTCGGCGAAAAAGCGGCCGACGTGAAAGACACCTCGCTGACTGTTCCGTCCGGCACCTACGGCATCGTGATGGACGTGAAAGTCTCGTCCCGCCACGAAGCGGCCCGGGAAAAACTCACGCCCGCAGAAACCAAGCGCCAGCTCAAGGCGATCACCGAAGACAATCGCAAGAAGAAAGACGAACTGACGGAACAACTGACCGACGCGCTTTCCAACGTCTTGTTAGGCGAGAAGATCCCGCTCGATGTCGTGAACGCGCAAACCGGCGAGATCATCATTCCGGCCAATCGCAAAATCACCAAGACCCTGCTCCGCAAACTGGCCGTGGCTTACGATCACATCGAGATCGATCCTTCGCCGATTCGGAACAGAATTCGCGAGATCATTGCGCAGTACGAACACAAGTTCGCCGAGCTCGAGCTCGACCGCGAGCGTTCGATGGATCGCGTCGAAAGCGGCGACGACATCGACCCCGGCATCATCAAGCAGGTAAAAGTTTTCGTCGCGAGCAAGCGCAAACTGAGCGTCGGCGACAAGATGGCCGGCCGTCACGGGAACAAGGGCGTCGTCGCCCGCATCGTGCCGGAAGAAGACATGCCCTTCCTCGCGGATGGAACGCCGGTTGAGATCGTGCTAAATCCGTTAGGCGTGCCCAGCCGAATGAACGTCGGCCAGGTGCTCGAAACCCACCTCGGCGTCGCTGCCAAGGCCCTCGGGTTCAAAGTTGCGACCCCGGTCTTCGACGGTATCTCGGAAACCAAGATCCGTGAATACCTCAACGACGCCAAGAAAGTCGACGGCTTCACCTGGGTGCAGGAAAACGGCAAGGCTCGCTTGTTCGACGGTCGCACCGGCGACGCCTTCGACCAGGAGGTCGTGGTGGGCTACATCTATATGCTCAAGCTCGGCCACTTGGTCGCGGACAAGATCCACGCCCGCGCGGTCGGTCCTTACTCATTAGTCACGCAGCAACCGCTGGGCGGCAAAGCGCAGTACGGCGGTCAGCGTTTCGGCGAGATGGAGGTCTGGGCGCTCGAAGCCTACGGCGCTGCCTACACCCTGCAGGAACTCCTGACCGTGAAGTCGGACGACGTCCAGGGGCGCACCCGGATCTACGAGTCAATCGTGAAGGGCGACAACTCGCTCGAAGCCGGCACCCCGGAGTCTTTCAACGTGCTAATCAAGGAAATGCAGTCGTTAGGCCTCGACGTCAAAGTCGGCGGCTCGGCGCCCACCTTTCTCGAGAACGTTGCCTAACAACGATGGATATGTTTGAGCAAGCGCACAATCCAAGCGGCTGGGGAGCGCACGCGCCCTCGCGTGCCGTTTGCGGCGCCCCGCCGCAAACCCCGTCGCGCGCACAACTGAACAATCAAAATCCCTACGAACTTCGACCGTTCGGCGAGGCGCCGAACGGAGCACGCGAGGGCGCGTGCGCTCCCCAGAGTTAGAAAGACATAATTTATGAACGAACATTCCTGGCGGGAATTGGTCGGTGAAGAACGCACCGTGGGTTTCGATCAGGTCGCCATCGGGGTCGCCTCGAGCGACACGATGCGGTCCTGGAGCAAGGGCGAAGTCAAAAATCCGGAGACGATCAATTACCGGACCTTCAAGCCGGAAAAAGGCGGCTTGTTTTGCGAGCGCATTTTCGGTCCGACCCGGGACTGGGAATGCTCCTGCGGAAAGTACAAGCGGATCAAGCACAAGGGCGTGATCTGCGATCGTTGCGGCGTCGAGGTGACGCTCGCCCGCGTGCGTCGCGAACGGATGGGCCACATCGAGCTCGCCGTCCCGGTCTCCCACATCTGGTTCTACAAGTGCATGCCTTCGCGGCTCGGCCTCATGCTCGACATGAGCGCGCGCCAGCTCGAGCGCGTCATCTATTACGAGGACTACATCGTAATCGATCCGGGCAACACGCCTCTCACGAAATGCCAACTCCTGACCGAGGTGGAATATCGCGAAGCGCAGGATCAGTACGGCGAAGAATTCAAGGCCGGCATGGGCGCTGACGCAGTCAAAGTCCTGCTTTCCGAAATCGAACTCTCGAAGCTGAACAGGGAGCTTGAGGAAGCGATGGGCAACACCAAGAGCAAACAAATTCGCAAGAAACTGGCGAAGCGTTTGAAGCTCGTCCAGGGCTTTGCCTCCTCACATTCGCGCCCCGAATGGATGGTGCTCGAAGTGCTCCCGGTCATTCCGCCGGATTTGCGCCCGCTCGTTCCGCTCGAAGGCGGCCGCTTTGCGACCTCCGATTTGAACGATCTTTATCGTCGCGTCATTAACCGCAACAATCGTCTCAAAAACCTCCTCCAGCTCAAGACGCCGGATGTCATTATTCGCAACGAAAAACGCATGTTGCAGGAAGCGGTCGACGCGCTCTTCGATAACGGCCGTCACGGCCGTGCCGTTACCGGCGCTGGCAATCGCCCGCTCAAATCGCTCAGCGACATGCTCAAGGGCAAAGGCGGACGTTTCCGTCAGAACCTGCTCGGCAAACGGGTCGATTACTCGGGCCGTTCTGTCATCGTCATCGGGCCGGAGCTGAAGCTGAACCAGTGCGGATTGCCGAAGAAAATGGCGCTCGTTCTGTTCGAGCCGTTCATCATCCGCCGCCTCAAGGATCTCGGCTACGTGCACACCGTGCGCAGTGCCAAGAAGATGATCGAACGCCAGACGCCCGAAGTCTGGGATATTCTCGAAGAGGTAACCAAGGGTCACCCGGTCCTCCTGAACCGTGCACCCACCTTGCACCGCCTTTCCATCCAGGCTTTCGAACCTCTCCTTATTGAAGGTGAAGCGATCCGGATTCATCCGCTCGTCTGTACCGCTTACAACGCGGACTTCGACGGTGATCAGATGGCCGTGCACGTGCCGCTTTCGGTCGAGGCGCAGATGGAAGCGCGCATGCTCATGCTCGCGCCGAACAACATCTTCTCGCCCTCGAGCGGCAAGCCGATCACGACCCCGTCGCAGGACATCACGTTAGGCTGTTATTATCTGACGCAGAATCCCCGGCGCGCGGCCGGCGCGGCCGTCGAGTCGCGGCTGCCGCTCTTTGATAACCCGACCGAGGTCGAGTTCGCGATGGCGGACGGAGCGGTCAAAACCCATGATCGGATTCGCTTTCGGAATCCGGATCTCGGCAAGGACACGATCTACGGCGACAAAGAAACACACGTCATCGAAACGACCGCGGGCCGCGTCATCTTCAACGAGATCTGGCCGGATGGCCTCGGCTTCTTCAACAAAGCCGCGGGCAAAAAACAGCTCAGCGACATCATCTGGCGTTGCTACCAGGTCGCGGGCCAGGACGGCACCGTCGAGACGCTCGACAAGCTGAAAGAACTCGGGTTCCGCGAAGCGACCAAGGCCGGTGTCTCGATCGGAATCTCCGATATGATTATTCCGAAGGAGAAAGAGCTCCAGCTCGCGAACGCTTACAAGCAAATCAAGCTCGTCGAGCAGCAGTATCGCAAGGGCATCATCACGGATGGCGAGCGCTACAACAAGATCATCGATATCTGGACCCACGCTGGTGACGAAATCTCCAACGTCATGTTCCGCACCCTCGAGCATAACGAGGGTCGCAAGGAACTGAACCCGGTCTTCCTCATGGTCGATTCCGGCGCGCGTGGTAACCGCCAGCAGGTGAAACAGCTTGCCGGCATGCGCGGTTTGATGGCCAAGCCTTCCGGCGAAATCATCGAACGCCCGATCACCTCGAACTTCCGGGAAGGTCTAACCGTTTTGGAATACTTCATCTCCACCCACGGCGCCCGCAAGGGTCTGGCCGACACCGCGCTCAAGACCGCGGATTCCGGTTACCTCACTCGTAAACTCGTCGACGCGTCGCAGGACGTAATCATCAACGAGATGGATTGCGGCACGGTCAACGGCATCACGGTGAAGTCGATCTACGAAGGCGACGAAGAAGTGGTCGACCTCTCGACCCGCATCATCGGCCGCGTCAGTTGCGAGACGATCGTCGATCCGGTGACGAAAAAGAAAATCATCAAGGCGAACCAGATGATCGACGAGCCGACCGCGGCTGCGATCGAAAAAATCGGCGTCGAGAGTCTTAAGATTCGTTCCGTTCTTACCTGCGAGACCGGACGCGGCGTTTGCGCCCATTGCTACGGCCGTAACCTCGCGACGGGACAGTTTGTCAAGCTCGGCGAAGCGGTTGGCATCATCGCCGCCCAGTCGATCGGCGAGCCCGGCACGCAGTTGACGATGCGGACGTTCCACATCGGCGGCACGGCGAGCCAGACCTTCAAGCAACCGATCATCAAGGCCAAGAACGACGGCCAAGTGCAGTTCAACGAACTCCGCACCGTGCAGTCGCTCGACGGCAACTGGATTGCCCTGAACAAGAACGGCTCCGTCTCGTTGCATAACGAAGAGGGCCGCGAGATTGAGCGTTACAACATCGTCATCGGTTCGGTCATCTCCGTGGCCGACGGCGGCAAGGTGAAGAAGGGCGAAACCTTCGTGCAATGGGATCCCTACAACGTTCCGATTCTGACCGACAAGAGCGGCAAGATCGAATTCCGCGACATGATCGCGGGCGTGACGATGAAGCGCGAAATCGATGAAGCGACCGGTCTCATGGGCACGGTCATCATCGAGCACAAGGAAGACCTGCATCCGCAGATCGTGATCGTGGGCGACGGCGGCGAAGTGGCTGCCAGCTACTCCATCCCGGCTGGCGCGCACGTCATCGTCGAAGCGAATCATAAGATTCGCGCCGGCGCACTTCTCGCCAAGACGCCGCGAAAAGTGGCCAAGACGAAGGACATCACCGGCGGTCTGCCGCGTGTGGCGGAATTGTTCGAGGCGCGCCGCCCGAAGGATGCGGCCGAGATCGCGAAGATCGACGGCGTCGTCGAAATCGGCGGGACGGTGCGCGGCAAACGAAAGCTCATTCTGAAAGACACCGAAACCAGCGCCGAGGAAGAGCATCTCATCCCGATGAATAAGCACATGATCGTCTTCAAGGGCGACTTCGTGAAGAAGGGCTCGCAGTTGACCGAAGGTCCGGTCGTCCCGCACGAAATCCTCGAGGTCTGCGGTCCGCAGGATTTGCAGGAACATCTCGTGAACGAAGTGCAGGAGGTTTACCGCCTCCAGGGCGTTGAGATCAACGACAAGCACATCGAGATCATCGTTAGGCAGATGCTGCGCAAGGTGAGGATCACCGACCCGGGCGATACCTCGCTCCTCTGGGGCGATCAGATCGACAAGCTCGATTTCGAGAAGGAAAACGCGGAAGTGGTGAAGCAGGGTGGCAAGCCCGCGGAAGCGACTCCGGTCCTGCTCGGCATCACCAAGGCTTCGCTCGAAACCGACAGCTTCATCTCGGCAGCTTCGTTCCAGGACACGACTCGTGTGCTGACCGAGGCGGCGACGTTAGGCAAGATCGACAAGCTGCGCGGCTTCAAGGAAAACGTCATCATGGGTCACCTCATCCCGGCCGGCACCGGCTTCCCGGCGGTGCGCGAGATCAAACTTGTCGAGCTCGGCGAGCAGGTCGGCGCCCCGCTCATGGAAGAGCCCGAACCGCAACCGGCGCTGGGATAGATCGCATGATCAATCTCGATCCGATTCGCGAACGACTGGGTGCAAATTTTCGGCCGTTCAACATTCATTTGTCGGACGGGCGTCAACTGCATGTGCCTCATCCTGACTTCATCGCGATCGGTCGTGGAGTTGTTTCGGTGATCGATGAGAACGATGTGGATCAGCTCCTTGACGCTTTGCACATCGTCTCAGTCGACCACGCGGACGGGACAAAACATTCCTCGTAGATCCATTGTCGATCGCAACCAAAACCGGCGACGCCGGCCAAACTTCGCTTATGTATGGTCGGCGCGTGCCGAAGACCGACGCGCGGGTCGACGCCTACGGCTGCGTCGACGAGTTGAACTCCGCGCTCGGTCTCGTCCGGGCGACTGCCGGTGCCACCCCGCTGGCGGAGCAGATTCTTTCCATCCAGAAAGAGCTCGTCACCGTCATGGGTGAACTCGCGACTGCGCCGCAGGATCTCGCGCGTTACCGGAAGGACGGTTATGCCCTAACGACCGCGGCGATGGTCGATCGCCTGACCGCGTCGATCGACGAACTGGAGCAAGACAAAACACTCTACGGCAAAGGTTGGGCCATGCCGGGGAACACGGCGTTAGGCGCGGCCCTCGACCTCGCGCGGACGGTCTGCCGCCGGGCCGAGCGCCGCGTCGCCGCCCTCGAAGTGAGCGAGCACGCCCAGGCGGAAATTCTGCGCTACCTCAACCGTTTATCCGATCTTTGCTGGCTCCTCGCGCGTTTTGCCGAGAAGGAAAGCACCGCATCTTCCTAGCGCGTCGCGTCTGTTCTGGGGAGCGTGGGCGCCTCGTCCACGGTGAGATTGCAGGCAAGAGGCGTCCGGTTAGGCTCGCCCCATGGCCATGCAGACGATCGGGGGCACCTACGAACACGGCGCAATAAATTTGAACGGTGACCCGCCCACCGGTCGGTGCAAACCCGGCCTCCTTTAATCGGTTTCGCGCTCATTCCGTGCGCAGAGCGGCCATGGGGCTGATGCGCGTGGCGCGGCGCGCGGGCAGCCAGGTGGCGAGCAAGCCGGCCGCCGCGAGAACGAGCGGCGCGGCGGTGAAGGCAATCGGGTCTAACGAGCTGACCTCATACAGCACGCTGCTGAGGATCCTGGCGGTGACTAATGCGAGGAGAAGCCCGAGCGCCAGACCTGCGGCGAGCATGGCCGCGCCTTCCCGCAGGATCATCCACTGGACGTTGCCGCGTTGCGCCCCGAGCGCCATCCGGATACCGATCTCGCGCGTGCGCCGCGCGACCGAGTATGCTTTCACGCCATACAGCCCGACAACCGAGAGCCCGAGCGCGAGGCCACCGAAGACCGAGAACAACGCCGCCGCGGCGCGCACCATCCAGAGCTCCAGATTGTCGTTCAGGTGCTGCGCAAATGTTTTGAGCGAGAGAGCGGGCACTGCCGGATCAATTTCGCGCACCGTTCTCCGCAGGAGGTCTGCAGTCGCAGCGTCGCTGCCGTGCGCGCGCGGCTTGAACCGCACATAGAAGAACGCGTTGTTTTGGAAACCACGCGCGAAGGGCACGTAGATCGCGCCGGCGGGTTGCTTCTCGAAGACACCACTGCGAACCGCCGGCACGATGCCGACAATCTCGATGCCTTCCCCGGGATTGATGTCGCCACTGTCGGGCTTCACTCCTACTGTCTTATCGCCAGCGAACTCGATGTGCT
>JACCZO010000483.1 GCA_013695925.1 Chthoniobacterales bacterium | reverse complement strand
TGCACATGACGCTGGCGGCGCTGGTTGCGACCGGTTTTTCGGTCGCAGCGGTGCACGCTTTTTTCCTGCTCCGGCAACGGACGAACGAATTCCATCGCAGCGCGCTCGCGATCGCGCTCATCGTCGGCTGCGTCGCCACTCCCTTGCAAATCCTGAGCGGCGACCTGAGCGCGCGAACGGTGGCGAAACTGCAGCCGGCCAAGCTGGCCGCGATGGAAGCGCATTATCATTCGAGCAGCGGCGCGCCGCTCATCGTGGGCGGCCTGCCTGACGACGAAACGCGGACAACCCGCTTCGGGCTGGAGATTCCGCGCGGACTGAGCCTGCTCGCGGCGCACGATCCGAAGGCGCGCGTCGCCGGCCTGGAAGAATTTCCGCGCGAGGACTGGCCAAACGTCCGCCTCGTGCATTGGGCCTTCGATCTCATGGTGGCCTGTGGCTGCGCTCTCCTGGCGCTCGCGCTCGTGACCGGCTGGCTCTGGTGGAGGCAGCGCCGGCTGCCGGATGGGAAATGGTTTCTGCGTTCGTTAGTCGCGGCCGGCCCGCTTGGTTTCATCGCCATCGAGGCCGGCTGGATGGTGACGGAGCTGGGGCGCCAGCCATGGATCATTTACGGGGTAATGCGGACGAGCGAGGCGGTGACGCCGATGCCCGGGATCGCGGTTCCGTTTTATATCTTCACCGGCGTTTATATTTTTCTCGCGATCGTGGTGGTCTATCTTCTGCGCGCCCAATTTCAAAAGGCGCCGGCTTCGGTCGACGAAGCGGCGGCCCGTTCCACCCATGTCTGAAGACGTCGTGGCCGCGTTCATGGTCGCGGCGCTGATCCTTTACGCGCTCATGGGCGGGGCGGATTTCGGCGGCGGCTTTTGGGATTTGTTAGGGCGCGGTCCGCACGCCGCTCGTCAGCGGCAGGCGATCGCGAAAGCGATCGGGCCGATCTGGGAAGCGAACCATGTCTGGCTCATCCTCGTCATCGTGCTCCTTTTCACCGGGTTTCCGCGCGGCTTTGCGGTGCTCATGACCGCGCTCAATATCCCGCTGACGCTGATGCTGATCGGGATCGTGCTGCGCGGCTCCGCTTTTATTTTTCGGAAATACGACCGTCCCTCCGAGACCGTGCAGCATCGCTGGAGCCGGCTTTTTGGGGCGGCCAGTTTCTTCACCCCGCTCCTTCAGGGCATGACGCTGGGAGCCCTGGCCACGGGACAGATCCGCGTCGCGAAAAGCGGCCTAACGAGCGGCTATCTGGCGGGCTGGCTGAGTCCGTTTGCCTGGGCCTGCGGCGTCTTCGCCCTCGGCCTTTTTGCCTTTCTCGCCGCGACCTATCTCACGGTCGACACCGAGGGGGAAGAAGATCTGCAGAATGATTTCCGGCAACGCGCGCTCTGGACCGGATGCTTGCTCGGGCCGATTGCGGCTTTCGTTTTCTTCACCTCGAAGCAAGGCGCGCCGATCATGTACGAGGGGCTGACCCGCTGGTGGGCGCCTTATTTGTTAGGCGGGACGATTTGCTTCGGCCTGGGCGCGCTTGCTTTTCTCTGGCAACGCCGTTTTCGCTGGGCGCGGGTGGCGGCGATCGCGGCCGTAACTTTTATCCTCGGCGGCTGGAGCCTGGCGCAATATCCGCATCTCATCGCGCCGGATGTGACCCTGCAAAACAGTGCGGCGCCGGAGGCGACTCTGCGACTCCTGATGATCGCACTTTGCGTAGGGGCGGTCCTGCTTCTGCCCTCGCTTTTTTTCCTCCTTCGCATTTTCAAAGGGCCGGAAAACCGTTGAACGTGGTTCCATAAATGAAGACGATCGCGGTCATCGGCGGTGGCTCAGCCGGCTTTACGGCGGCGCGTCTCGCGGGTAAGCAGGGGGCGCGGGTGTTGTTTTTCATGGGCGACAACGCAGACCACGCCTCGCTCTGCATCAATGCCGGCTGCATGCCCTCGAAGGCGCTTTTCCAGCCGATCGACGCGATGCATCGCGCAAGACAGCAGGACTGGCTGGAGGTGAAACCGAAACGGCCTAACGAGTATCTCGCCCAGATCGTGCGCTGGAAGGACAACGAGATCGCAGCCTTTCGTGCCTACCGGCAGAAGGAAATCCGCGACCTGGCGTGCGATACCTTCAAGGTCATTCGGTCGAACGCCTGCTTCGTGAATGACCGCGAACTAGTGAGCGAGGGTGAACGCCACACCTTCGACGCTGCCATCGTCGCCACCGGCTCGGTGACGGTGTTCCCGAAAATTGAGGGACTCGATCCGGCTTGGGACGGGGTTTGGACGAGCGATGAGATTTTGCGGAACACCGAAATTCCGAAATCGCTCGCAGTCGTCGGAGTCGGGGCGGTGGGGCTCGAGTTTTCGCTGCGCTATGCGCGGCTGGGAGCGGCGGTGACGTTGCTCTCCCGGTCGGGAATTCTCGCGGAGTATCCACCGCAGTTCGGCGAACGGATCCGAACCATTTATGAGGACGAAGGCATAACCGTTCTGACTGATCGCGACGTCGCCCGGATCACAAGAAATCTATCCGGTGAATTCGTGATCGAGACGGAAGGCGCGGAAATGCTCGAGCCGATCGTGGCCGAGAAAATCCTGCTCGCGACCGGGCGCCGGCCCGCGGTCGATCACCTCGGGTTAAAGGCCGCCGGGATAGATCTCAATGCCCGCGGCCGGCTCGAGATAGGAGAAGACATGCGGGTGAAGGGCAAGAAACACCTCTTCGCGGCGGGCGACGTGGCGGGTCTGCGTATGGTCGTGCATCATGCGCACATTGAAGCAGGGATCGCGGCCGAGAACGCCTGCAGCGAGGGCGACCGGAAATGGACCAAGCGTTCAAACATTCAAATCATTTTTTCGGATCCGGAGTTCGCCTTTGCCGGCTGCACTCCGCTCGAGGCGGAGAAGGACGGGCACGAACTGGTGAGTGCCAGTATCGAGAGCCAAGACATTGGCAAGCTTCACCTGGCCGGTGATGATTCCGGTTTCGGTGAATTCTGGGCCGAGGCGAAAACGGGCCGGCTGATCAGTGCCGGGTTACTTTGCGATGACGCAGCGAACCTGATCCACCTCCCCGCTTACGCGATCGATCACGAGCACACTGTGCATCAACTGGAAGACGCGGAATTCTATCACCCGACGAAGATTGAGATCGTGGCCGAGATCGGCGACACGCTCTGCCGGAAGCTGGGCGGTCATCCATTCGCCCGGGCCGACGAGTAGATTCCAGAGACGAATGTGTCTCCGCCGCGCCGGTCCGACAAAGAAAAGGGCATCCAGTGAATTCACTGGATGCCCTTGGGGAAATCTCTCACCCGCCACCCTGGAGTCGGTGAAGCGATTCCAGGCGGCAGACTAACGAGTCCCTCTACGGGAAGGTGACCTGGGCTTCGTTCGAGCAGTCGCCAGAGTCCGTCTCACACACCTGGTAGGTGAATGTCCCAGTCATGGTTCCAAGGCTGTCATTGGTTTTCCCATCGTCTGCGGTCGTCTGAATGACAACGCTGTTCCGCAGGACGTTGACGCTGCCGCCGTCGGCCGGAGCCCAGGTTAGCTGGACTTGGTTCTTACCATTTTTCACACGCTGTCGCGCCGTCAGCGTGATGGTTTGGGCGCCAGTGGCGATTTTGAAGCTGCCAACCCGAATGACCCAGCCGCTCACACTTGTCGTCGGGACCCATTCGTTGACATGCCAGAAGGTCTGATCGTCTGTCGGATCGATGCTGAGTGACGTATAGTCACCCCAGCGATTGAAGCTGCTGGTTTGTGAGCCGGTTCCCGCAATAATGGTTCCTTCGCCCTGCGGCAGGGTGCCGAGCGGATCGCCGGCTAATCGACCCGTGTAAGACACGCTCGGAAACACTGCAGGGTTGGCGCCGTTGGCGGCGCTGTAACCCATGGCGATGTTTCCCTGGTTGTCCATCGCGATGCTCCCCATCCAGCGATGAATCCCGTCTGTGAGACCGGGCGCATAGGTGCCCTCCTGGAAAATTACCGGCGCGCCGTTGGGATTGCGGATTTCCCACCAGCGGATCCCGGAGACTTCGCCATTTGGACCGTTGCCGGCCGAGACGGACTGGTTGGTAACCATCGCTTCGTGATCGCCGAAGTTACGATAAGCAAGCCGGAATAACGGGCGTTGTCGGTATCCCAGATGATCGATCTTGACGGCCGTTGCCGGTTGAGGAATACAGGCACGGGTCCCGCCGCAAAGGCCGAGGATCGAGTTGAATGGCGCGGTCGGGATCGTCGCAGCCAGGGTAAAGGTTGAGTTTGGCGGATTCGTAAAGTCCGCGTGGAACCTGTATAAGTTCAAGGCGTCGAAAGGCGCACCGTAGGGCCCGTTGTTATCCTGCGACCCGAGGAAGAAGTTCGGACTGCCGACCGGCGGAGCCGTCGGGCCATCCCAATCGGAGGGCAGCAATCCATCTCCAACATTCGCTCCCAGGCCCACAGGCGGGGTAAGGAACGAGATTATCTGCGGGTTGGGATTACCAGCCAGCGCCTGAGCACGATTGAGCGCATAGGCGCCGACGCCCGCGAACACCGTACCGTTGGTAAATTCGCGCGTGCTGAAATAGTAGGCATCCGGCCACACTCCGGCTTTGGGATAATCCGGAAAATTGTTCCCGGTCGCGATAGAATAACGGAAAAAGGACCCGGTCGGATCGTTGGTGGTGGAGATTGCCACGCACTCGAAGTACGTCGGACCACTCGCAGTAAACTGGGAAAACAGCCAGCGATCAGCAGCCTTATCGTAGAGAACGACTGGATCGCCGGAGTTATCGGTCTGACAGTCACCGCCGAAGCCGGACCAGAGCGTGTTGTTGTTCGTCGGACCAAGAAGCGAATTCCCATTCTTATCGAAGATTTGGAAGGTCAGGTTGACCATTGTGACGACGTGATTGGGGCCTACGGTGCCATTTGGGTCGGGAGGCACGACGCCGGCGGGATTCCCCTGGGCGTTAAAGGTAATGATCGGCGCGGGAATCTCGGCGCCACCCGACATATCTTTCCCGCCCATGACCCCTTGCACAACCGGGTCGATCTCCGGAGCGAAGCGGGTCTTCCATGGGAGGATGTCACGATCCTCATTTTCTCGGAGTTGGCCGGGTCCCACGACCATTGGCATATCGCGTAGCGGCGGAGATATATCGAATTTAACCACTGGTGCTAAGCCACGATAAATGCTTTGGACGACAGGGGTCCCTGGCGATTGACCCTGAGCCGCTGCGTTGCGAATTGCAACGAGCGCCAAGAGCAGACCGACGAAACACAAAAGCGCGACGAGCGCGTGACGAATAACGAATCTAAAGCGATTGGCCGACTTCTTCATATTTGATATTTTTTCCTTATTTGAGTGAGTAAATTCGACGCGCTGAAAGACGCGTCTCGCGAAGTTAATATTTTTGAAGGCTATCAAGCGCCCCAACTGCGTGTCACGCCCTTTATCATTACATTTCGGTCATGTCTTTCCACGATGCTCGGATAAGTTTTAGAGTTCTGCGCGCGGCCGGCCTCGTCCTGGGAGTTTAAGCACTGATCCTGCTGACCGATACTCCGTTAGGCAAGCAGAAAGGGCATCCAGCGTTCGCCGGATGCCCTTCGCAAGCTTTCGGGAGTCGGTTAGGACGACTCCCCAGAGCTAGTTATTACGAGTCAGTCCCTACGGGATCATGACTTCGACCTCGTTCGAGCAATCGCTCGAGTCCGTCTCACACACTTGGTAGGTGAAAGTCGACCCGCTCGCGTTCCGATGTCTGTCCTGAGTGCTTCCATCGTCTGGTGTCGTCTCAATGACGGAGCCGTCCCGCAGAACTTCTATGTCGCCGCCGTCGGCCGGTTCCCAGGTGAGCGTAACTCGCGCCTTATTTCCCCGCGAACGGGCTTCCGCGGTCAGCGTGATCTCATCGCCACCGCCGCCGCCGCCAGCCTCCTGATCGAAGAAGGCATCCTGCTGGGAAGCGCCGTTGACCGCTACCCGACCGTCGGTCCACGGATGGAGGTGCTGGTTGAGCACTGAGGCACTGTAGTCGTAGTCGCCAGCATATTCCGTTATGATGCCTGCGTCAGGTTGGCCGGGGAGAGGGGTGACTACGTCCGAGAACGGTTCATCTGGCAGCCAGGTGGCGCCGTTGTCGAGGGACTTGCGCGCCCACATTCTGTAGCATGGAACGCCGGTATTACCCTTGGTGCAGGTGGTGCTCTCGCGCGCGTCGTACCAAACTGCGAGGAGGCTGCCATCTGCGGCGACCGAGAGGTTGGGCTGCCACTGGGGCCGGGTAGTGGCATCGGTGTTCAATTGGAAGGGCGCGCCAAAGGTGACGCCACTATCGCTGGAGCGGATGTAGAAGACGTTGCCGCCATCGCCGTTGGAGGTGTTGCGGGAGGCATAGACGTAGGAAACCACGCCGTTCAACACCGCAGGCTGACCCCAGCCCATGTGCCGCCAGTAGCCCCCCTGAGTCGAGGTAAACATGCAGGCGAAATAGCTGTTCGGGCATGTCGTGACACCCGGGGCCGTGAAAGTCGGTCCGGTGTTGGTTAGGGTCCAACTGTTGCCGCCATCAGTGGACCTGTAGAACTTGTTGGCGCGGTTGGTAAGACCCCCGTTCATTTCGTTCATCGCAGCGACATAGACGGTGCCGTTCGCATCACCGGTAATCTGCACATTGCGGGTGAATGGGGCGGCGGGGGCCAGTTGTCGCTCGTTGGGCCAAGTGAGACCGTTGTCGGTGGAGTAGCGGACTCTGAGGCTCCCTCCATCAGAGAAGTTGTTCCAGGAAACGTACATCCGCCCAAAGAACGGGCTGCTCGGGTTGTTGTCGGCCCAGCCAGACTCGCGATCGTCGCCGGAGCCGGTGTGAATGCAGTAATGGGTCCAGCTATCGGGATTCGCGGGAGTGGTGGACTTATACCCGCCGAGGCCCTGACCACCGCATGCGGCGTCGAGCCAGACGGTGAACCAGGTGCCGGTTGGGCTATTATAAAGAACCACGGGGTCTCCGAAGGTATTCGCAAAGGGGCTTTGGCCGGTGGTGGCGCGGGTGAGGCGGGTGAAGGTAGCGCCGCCGTCGGTGGAGACCGACGCGCCGGAGATGTTGATGGGGCTGGCGAAGACGCCCCGCGAATCGTTGTAGGCGACAACAATCTCGTCGGGATTATTCGGGTTAGCGGCAACGAACGTCTCCGACTGAGTAATATGGGTTCCGGAGTCGGTGCCGGTAATCAGGTTCTTGTCCGTGCCGCCCAAGAGGGGTGCCAATATCTTTTCCGCAAACGAGAGAGCTTCGCCATCAGCCTCCGGTGAGCCCCCCACTGCTTGGCCGCAGTAGATCATGATGGCTCCAGCCCGTAGGTTTTCCTGCTTGTCGATCCCAAGCGCGGCTATTTGAGCACAGTCAAACGCGGCAGGAACGAGGGGGTTGGCGGAGGTCACGCCTACTTTACCTTTTTGCTGCGCTTGGGCGGAGAAGGTGCCAAAACCGACCAGCGTAAGGAGGACGCCTGACAGGGCCAAAAACAGACCCGTTAAGATCCGCCACTGAAAGAAGGCGGATTGTGAACTTGATTTTTTTTTCATCATAATAGGTACATCTACGATTTCGAGTTGTGCTACGCGGCCAAGGACATCTCAGCCGACTTCGACTTTTAGCGTATCAAAATGCGGATCTAATTGTCCCGAGATTTCTTTCTTACAATTTGGTAATGTGCCCAGCGGGCTCCCGCGTTCTTCCTCGGAGTCGATGTCGCGACATAGGTAGACCGCTATCGAAATCGTCCGCCAAAGTCTGGCTTTTCGTTAGGTCGGAGGCGGCTTGCGGTGCTCGCCCGTGTCGCGAGTTGCTTTGAACGCGCCACTCTTCGACGGTTTGGATTTGGGATCACCTGGATCCTGACCGACTGGAAAGAACTTCGCCTCTCCGGTAATCTCACCGTTTGCTCCGACTTTCCCTTTCAAGAGCAATGTTCCGCGATCGATGCCGACGTTGCCCAAGGGGAACTGCACCGGACCCGAGAAGGTCACCGAGCCTTCATCGCCCTCGACCCATTTTGCCTCTGCGGGTGCGGCGGATCCCCAGTATTTCAATCCTGGATCGAGCGGCACAAAAGAGCCTTTCCCGGACTCCTGGCACTCGAAGCGCACGGAACGGTGCTCCCCACTTTCGAAGGTGATTTCCACTTTCCAACTACCGATCATTTTCGAGGACTGCCCCCGAGAGGAAGCTGCCCCCAACATGCAGGCAACTCCAATCAGGATCACTGCCAATTTTAGCGTCATATTTTTTGCCGGATTCTCACTTGCTTTACCCAAACCCTCCCGCGGTCACGACTAAAATCAACACGCGAGAGGGAGTGGCGGTAGGTTGTTAAAAAAAGAAGAGCATCCAGCGAATCGCGGGATGCCCTTCTCAAAATGTTCCCACTCGCCATCCGGGAGTCGGTTAAGACGACTCCCGGAGGCAAACTGTATAGCACCCTTACGGGATGGATCGACCGTTTTCGCGCCAGCCAATCATTAAGGAAATATGACCTGGACTTCGTTCGAGCAGTCGCCGGAGTCAGTCTCACACACCTGGTAGGTGAATGTCCCAGTCATGGTTCCAAGGCTGTCATTGGTTTTCCCATCGTCTGGTGTCGTCCGAATGACAACGCCGTTTCGCAGGACGTTGATGTCGCCGCCGTCGGCCGGAGCCCAGGTTAGCTGGACTTGGTTCTTACCTTGTTTCACACGCTGTCGCGCCGTAAGCGTGATCTCCTCGCCGCCACCGCCGCAGGTCGCGAATTTGAAATTACCGATGCGGGTGCGCCAATTGAAACTGCTGTCGGTGGCGTAGTATTCCTGGGTATACCAGAAGGTGCAGTCGTCCACCGGATCAACGGTCATTGAGCTGTAATCGCCCCAGCGGCCGCTGGTGCCAATTTGGACGCCAGTGCCATCAAACAGGTGGGCCTCAGCAGTGAGAGTGTTCAGCGGATCAGTCGCCAGGCGAGTAGCGTAGCGGATCTCAGGCTCGATGGCAGCGCTGGAGGCGCTAAAGCCGAGGGCCAAATTTCCCGCCTGATCCATCGCCGCACTGCCCATCCAGCGCCAGGTGGTGTCCGGCTGATACGTGCTCTCCTGCTTGACCGTGATGGGTCCGTTGGTGGGGTTTTTCAGCTCGAACCAGCGGATGCCTGCGACCCCGCCCGAGCTCACGGTATAATTCGCGACGAGGGATTCGTCCGGCGCCGTCGGGGTGCCAAAATTCCGATAGGCCAGCCGGAACATTAAGCGGTCGGCCAGGTTGCCCAGGCTGGTTCCCGGCGGCCTCTGGGGCACGCCGGCGAAGAGGAACGCGAAGGGCGCGGCGGGTGGACTCGGAACTTGAGTGAAGGTCGGGTTCGTGCCGAAAGGCACTCCGACGCTGTAATGCCAGGACCGGTAGGTGTTGAGGTTGTTGCCTATGCTGTCTGGGAACTCCACGAAAGTGTTCGGAGCGCCGGGCGGCGGCAATATCGAACCGTCGAAGTCGGCAGGCATTAATGGATCCTCGTTATTCGCTGGCGAACCGACGAGGCCCGGAGTGAGCATGGTAGCCGGCAGGCCGGCTAACATTTTCGTGCGGTCGAAGGCGAACGGCTGCGTGCCGAGGTAGGCCGTGCCTGACGTATTGAAAACGTTCATTGCCATGTAATAGCCATCCGGCCAAACCCCGATTTTCGGATAATCGAAGAGCGCGCCGGCTCCCACGGTGAAGTCATAGCGGTTCCATGTCCCCGTGGCGTCGCTGGTCGTGGAAATTGCGATGCATTCATGCGTCAGGCCGCCCGCAAACTGGCTGATCAGCCAGCGATTCGCGATCTGGTCATAGAGCATGACCGGATCACCCTGGCCGGCCTCGCAAACGCCGCCAAAGCCAGCCCAGACTGAGTTGATGCTCGCTGGTCCCAGGATCGAATTGCCGGTCACCTTGTCAAAGACCTGGTAGCCTTGGTTCACGATCTGGACGTATTGGGTCGCACCCACTTCGCCGTTGGTATCGGGCGGCGCGCAGAAACAGATGACACCCGGGTAAGGGATGCCGTCAAAATTAAGACCAGGGATTACATCGGCTAGCAGACTCTCCGCGAACGTCTTTTGGACAACCGTGTCAGGTCTGCTTCCACTTTCGCGAACGATGCCAATCTGCGGGTTTTCCGGAGCCTCGTGTTCACTAACAGGTGGGAGATCCCATGTTGCCATTTCGCGCAGGGGCGCTGAAACGTCGTTGTAAGTTGAGTGAATGACCTCCCACTTGGGTTGCCATTGTTGTGTCTGTGGCTGATCTGGCTTTCCTGCCAGGAGGGATGCCCCCGGGTACAGGCCAAAGGCCACTATCGCCAAAAAGACACCGAGCGCGCTGAGCGCGAATCCAATTATGAAGCGCACCCTAACGAACGCGCGTCGAGATCCTGAATTTTTTATCATGTGTATGTGTTTCTTCTGTGTGAGTTTTGCGTTTTACCTGTTATGTAGTCTATCAGAGTCAAAGTTTGAGCGCTACGGGTTCATTATTACCTTTTGGTAATCTGAATGCCTTTTCGATTTTCCCTCTGATTTTCTCCGAGGATGAGGTGTCGCAATTCGGACCAAATGACTGTCGATCTCACAGCGGAGCATCCTCAAGTGTCCCACTTATCGCAATTCCGTAATAATTCGACGTACGAACCAGTTACTCCCCGTTAGGCGACTTTCGGAACGCTCAGCCTTTGGCCGGAAATGCCAGGAGCAACCCAGCGAGCAGGAAAGTCAGCGCGGCAGAGAAGAGGCAGAATGGGCAGAAGGCGTGCAGGACGAAGCCCTGCAGATAGAGAAAATAGAGCGAAGCCGTGAACATCAGCACGACCACCGCGACAAGGGGCCCCCTCATCCGCGCGTAGCCAAAAGCAGCCAGGATTGCCAGACCGAAGACGGTGAAGTAAGCCACCGCTCCGAAGGCGGCCGTCGGAATCCCCCGAATCTCGGCGTAAGGGCTCCCCAGGACTTCCGAACAGCCAATCGCAGATCCACAGACTGCGTCGTCGCCGGTCAGGTGAGCGACGGTGAGGAAAGTCGCGTCAGCCAATCCGAGAAGGGCGACGATCGCGATCGTCCAGGACAAAATTCGGGACGGCCGGGGACGAGCCACGGCGGGCTCCTTAAGCGACCCATTTTTGTTTTTAGCAGCCAGGTTAACCCTTCTTCTTTTGCGCCAGCGCGCCCTCGATCGCCTGCTGCAAAACTTCCCGCCGGAAAGCGTTTAGAACTTCAACCCCATCGACGAAAATTGTGGGCGTATTTTTCACCCCGCGCGCCACTCCGGCGTCGCCTTCGGAGATGATGCGGGCCTGCACTTCCGGGCTTTTCGCGTCGAGTGCGAACTGGCCGCCATCCAAGCCGAGCGACTCGGCATAGGCGCCAAAAAAGGCCGACGGATCGGACGCTTTACTCCAGACCGGCTGATTTTTGTAAAGCATGTCGTGCATTTCCCAGAAATGCCCCTGCAATCCGGCGGCTTCGGCTGCCATGGCCGCCTTGACCGCATGCTGGTGCATGGCGAGCGGAAATTGACGGAAAATGACCCTCAGCTTCCCGCTGTATTCCTTCTCCAACTCGTCAATCATACCTGTGGCAATGGCGCAGGAAGGACACTGGAAATCTCCGTAGACCTCCATCGTCACCGGAGCGTTCTGCGGGCCACGGGCGTGAATATTTTCATCCTCTTTTGCCTCTGCCGGGACCGCCGACGGAGAGATCCCTGGGGAAGGCGAGGCGGCGGAGGCAGACACGGGGGGCTTGGGCCGATGCATTTTGGCCCGATAAACCGCGGTCGCCACGCCCACCGTCAGGAGGCCCACCAGCGCGATGATTGCGAAAGGAACATACCGTCTCATGCTGCTCGAAAAACCGTTCCCATCGGCCACGAGTCTAATCGCATCTCGAGCGACTCAAAACAAAAAAAGCGATTCGTTAGGGCGCCGGGCCGCGCTGGGACTCCTCTGGTCCGTTGCTTTTCGGAGGCCGAATGCTAGCGTCGCCGCTCTGCGATGAGCCAGAATTACAAGGAGACGCTCAACCTGCCGAAAACGGATTTTCCGATGAAGGCCGGCCTGGCAACGCGCGAGCCCGAGATCCTGCGTTCCTGGCAGGAAGGCCGGCTCTACGACCAGATCCAAACCGCTCGCGCCGGAGCCGAACTCTTCGTCCTGCACGACGGTCCGCCCTTCGCCAACGGTGACGTCCACATGGGGACCGCGCTGAACAAGATTCTCAAGGACCTGGTGGTCAAATCGAAAACCATGGCCGGCTTCCGGGCGCCTTTTGTTCCCGGCTGGGATTGCCACGGTTTGCCGATCGAATACAAAGTGGTCAAGGAAACGCGCGGCCTTTCCCCCCTCGAGGTCCGGCAGCGCTCGGAAGCGTTTGCCCGCAAATTCGTCGATATCCAGCGCGAACAATTCGAGCGTCTCGGCGTCTTCGGCGACTGGGAGAATCCCTACCTGACCATGAATCCTGCCTACGAGGCGGAGATCCTGCGCGCTTTCGCCATCTTCGTCGAGCGCGGGCTGGTTTACGAATCGATGAAACCGGTCTTCTGGAGCACCGGCGCCCAGACTGCCCTGGCCGAAGCTGAGGTCGAATACCAGGACCGGAAGGATAACGCCGTTTACGTCAAATTTCCGATCGTTACCGGCCCGTGGAAAGACAAGGCCAGCCTCGTCATCTGGACGACCACTCCCTGGACTTTGCCGGCTAATCTCGCGATCGCCGTCCATCCGAAGGAACGGTACCTCGCGCAAAAGTTTACCCGCGGCGAAGAAACCGAAACATTCGTCCTCGCGGAAAAGCTCGTTCCGCAATTCACTGCCGCGACCGGTTTTGTAGCCGGGGTCGCTGACCCCGGTGGCAGCGTTAGTGCCGCCGCGGAGGGGCCGGGGTCAGCGACCCCGGCTACAACATTCCCGGGGAGCAAACTGGAAGGGATCGGGGCGCAACATCCCTTCCTGCCCCGGACCGCGATCGTCCTGACCGCGGATTTCGTCACCATGGAAACCGGCACCGGGGCCGTCCACATCGCGCCCGGCCACGGCGAAGACGACTACTCGTTAGGCAAGGCGAACGGCCTCCCGATTCTCTCCCCGGTCGACGATTTCGGCCGCTACACCAACGAAGTCGGCCTGCCCGAGCTCGTCGGAAAATACGTTTTCGACGCCAACCCTGAGATCGTCAGGCTGCTCCGCGACCGCGGTATGCTCGTCGCCGAGCAATCCTACCCGCATTCCTACCCCTACTGCTGGCGTTCGAAAACCCCGATCATCTTCCGCGCCGTCGAACAGTTTTTTATCCGGATCGACGACCTGCGCGCGCCAGCGCTCGATGCCATCAAACACGTCCATTGGATCCCGGCCTGGGGCGAAAATCGAATCGCAGGCACAGTCGAATCGCGGCCTGACTGGGTTATCTCGCGCCAGCGCAGTTGGGGCGTGCCGCTGCCGGTCTTTTATTCCGCCGCCGGCGCGGCGCTGCTCGATCCGGAGTGGATTCGGCGGCTGGCTGATCTCGTGGCCAGGCGCGGCTCCAATGTCTGGTTCGAGCTCGATGACGCGTCTCTCGCGGAAGCGCTCGATCTTCCTGAAGGAACCCGCCATCGCAACGACACAATTGATGTCTGGATCGATAGCGGGGTTTCCCATCGGGCGGTCTGCGCAACCCATCCGGAGCTGCGCGATCCGGCCGACATCTACCTGGAAGCGACCGACCAGCACCGCGGCTGGTTCCAATCGTCGCTCATGACGAGCGTCGCGCTGCACGATCGCGCGCCTTACGAGACGTGTGTCACCCACGGGTTCGTGGTCGATGTCGACGGGAAAAAGATTTCCAAATCCAGTACCTACAGCAAGCCAATGGACGCGGGACACTTCGTCGGCCGGCATGGCGCCGATATCGTTAGGCTGTGGGTCAGCAGCGTGAACTACACCGACGATGTCCCGTTCTCGGAAGAAATATTTACCCGGCTCGGCGACACTTATCGCCGCATCCGGAACACCCTTCGGATTTTGTTAGGCAATCTCTCCGATCTTGTTGTAGCCGGGGACGCTGTCCCCGGT
>JACCZO010000478.1 GCA_013695925.1 Chthoniobacterales bacterium | reverse complement strand
GGGGAGAAACTCACGGCGCCCGCGTCGTGGGGGTTCCCGACGGCGGTTCGACACGCGCGAGGAACGCGTGGTGTCGAAGGCTCCCGCAAAAAAGAGCGTTTGGCAGAAAATCACGGCCTTCTTCGGAGGCGCCGATAGCCCGAGACCGGCAAAGCCGTCCGCGCCCGCGCGCAACGGTGTGCCCGCGGCCCCCAATGGTGCGGCCGACCGGCCCCCGCGACCAGTCCGCAAGCCGGAGTCGATCGAGGTGACGACGCCGCGTCTTTACGTGGGCAATTTGTCCTTCGAAGCGACGGAGAGCGATCTCTTCGAGCTCTTCAACGGCGTTGGCCTGGTCCAAAATGCGGAAGTGGTGACTTACAAGCATAACGAACGCTCCAAAGGGTTCGCTTTCGTCCAGATGCAATCGGTCGAAGAAGCAAAACGGGCGGTCGCGGAATTGCACGACAAGGAATTCCTGGGCCGCAAGCTGGTCGTCAGCGGCGCGAAGTCCGATAGTCATTCGCGCGACGAATAAGTTGACGTTCTTCGAAACCGGGAGATCGGGTTGCCAAGAGGCGCCGGGTCTCCCGGTTTTTGTTTTTATAACCGTAGCGAACGCAGGGAACGCAGAGGTGGGGATGATCGGGGACCGGGGAATCTTGAAGGGCGCATTTTTCATCGTGGGGCCGACGGCGAGCGGGAAATCCGAGCTGGCGGCGGATGTGGCGGCGCGCTGCGGCGCGGAGGTGGTGAGCGCGGATGCGTTCCAGATCTATCGCGGGCTGCCTGTCCTCACGGCGCAACCGGATGAGGCGACGCTGCGGAAGGCGCGGCATCACCTGGTCGGGACGGTGTCGCCGGAGGAGGAGATGAGCGCGGCGAGATTCCGCGAGCTCGCGCTGAACGCGCTCCGGGATATCCACGGACGCGGCAAGCTGGCGATCGTGGCCGGCGGGAGCGGGCTCTATCTCAAGGCGCTGACGCATGGCCTGGCCCCGCTCCCGGCGGTCGACCAGAAATTGCGCGCGGAGCTGGACGCGCTCTCGCTCGAGGAATTGAACACGCGTCTGCTCGCGGTCGATCCGTTAGGCGCAGAAACGATCGATCGAAAAAACAAGCGCCGTCTCGTGCGCGCGCTGGAGATTTTTGCCCAGACCCAGCGGCCCGCTTCGGAGCAACGGGGGGAGTGGTCGCGGGAAGCGACCGAGCTGGCGGGGGTTTTTGTTTTTCGCGAGCGGACGGAGCTCAACGCCCGGATCAATCGCCGGGTGGAGGAAATGTTTCAGGAGGGAGTCGCGGCGGAGGTGGCAGCAGTCGGACCGGTGAGCGTGACGGCGGCGAAGACGCTCGGGCTGGAGCAAGTCCGTCTCTTTGTGGAAGGAAAAATGAGCGCGGCGGAATGCGCGGCGGCGATTCAGCAGGCAACCCGCCGGTATGCCAAAAGACAGTTGACCTGGTTTCGGCGGCAACCTAGTCTCGAATTACTGAATTTGTCTCTGTTAAAGGATCACGCAGCCACCGTTGATTGGATCCTACAAAAGGTTTCCCTTTTGCGACCCCTGGAATGATCGAGATCAAGCCGCAGCGGAGCCAGGAACGCGCCCTCCTCATCGGGCTCGAGAAAGACGGCATCTCAAAATGGGATCTGCGCGATTCGCTCGATGAATTGCGCGAACTGGCCAACTCCGCCGGCGCTCACGTGGTCGACACCGTCACGCAAAAACTGCAAAAGCCAACCGCGCCGTTTTATATCGGCAAAGGGAAGGCGGAGCTGATCAAGGAATCGTTTCAGGGTCAGCAAGTCACCTCGGTCATTTTCGACAACGAACTTTCCCCGGCACAGGGGCGAAATTTGGAGAATCTCTTTTCGCGAAAAGTGCTCGATCGCACCCAGCTCATCCTCGACATCTTCGCGCAACGCGCCCGGAGCCGGGAGGGGCGCCTCCAGATCGAGCTTGCGCAACTGCAATACCTGCTTCCGCGCCTGACGAGGATGTGGACCCACCTCTCCCGCCAGACAGGCGGGATCGGGACGCGCGGCCCGGGCGAAACCCAGCTCGAAGTCGATCGCCGCCGCGTTCAGGAAAGGATCGCGCGCCTGGAGCGCGATCTGGAGGAAGTGCGCAAACATCGCGCCGTCCAGCGCCGGGGGCGGAAGCGTCACCAGTGGCCGGTGGCGGCGGTCGTTGGCTACACCAACGCCGGTAAATCAACCCTCATGAATTTGCTGACCGGCGCGGGCCTCGTCGCGGAGGATAGGCTTTTCGCGACGCTCGACCCGACGACGCGGAGCCTGACCTTGCCTAACAAACAGCGCGTTCTTCTGACCGACACGGTCGGTTTCCTGAGAAAACTTCCGCACACTCTGATCGAATCCTTCAAGGCGACACTGGAGGAAGTGGTGGAGGCCGATCTGCTCATCCACGTGGTCGACCTGAGTCATCCGCGGCTCGATGAGCACATGACTGCGGTCGACGCCGTGATCAAGGAGATCGGCGCCTACGGCAAGCAGACGCTCGTCATTTTCAACAAGATCGACGCCGTGACCGATCGCGGGATGGTGCAGGCGCATCTGGAGAAATTCCCGGGCAGCGTCGCGATCTCGGCCCGGACCGGCGAGGGCGTGGATGAATTAATCCCGGCCCTGCAAAATACGCTGAGCACATGGCGGCTGCGCTGCCGTTACCGGGTGCCGCAGAGCGAGTCGGCGCTCCTCGCGGAGGTGCATCGGGTCGGGCATGTGCTTGAGTTGCGCTATGAAGGCGAATTTGTGGAACTGGTCGCGCACGTGCCGCCGCAACTGGAACAGAAGCTCGCGCCTTATCTCGTCCCAGCGACCAACAGCACGCCGCCAACGGCCTAACGAACGGTGAAACTGTATTGGGCATGGGTCGACCGGCTCGGTCTCACCAATCGGCCGCGGGTGCGGAAAACGATCGTGGCCGTGATTGGGAGCACGGTGGTCTTGTTTGGCCTCGCCCTCGTGATTTTACCCGGGCCGGCGATTGTGGTCGCGCCGATCGGCCTCGCCCTGCTTGCGACTGAGTTTGCCTGGGCGCGCCGTCTCATCCGGCGAGGCGGGGTGTTCTGGGGCCATGCCCGGCGCCGCTGGCGGGGGGGCCGGGTGCAACCGGAGGGATCGTTAGGCCGTGACCCGAAGTGAACGCGCGCGGGAGCTGGTGCGAGTGTTGCCGAAGGTTTATCCCGACGCGCATTGCGAGCTCGATTTCAAGACGCCGCTACAGCTGCTGATCGCGACAATTCTTTCCGCGCAGTGCACCGACAAGCGGGTTAATCTCGTCACGCCCGCGCTTTTCCAGCGCTATCGTTCGCCGGCGGCATTTGCCGCCGCAGCGCCGGCCGAACTTGAGAAGGCGATTCAATCGACCGGTTTTTTTCGCAATAAAACCAGGAGCATTCGAGCCGCCAGCGCCGCGATTGAAGAAAAGCACAAAGGCAAAGTCCCGCAGACCATGGCGGAGCTGCATGCTCTCCCCGGGGTCGGCCGCAAGACGGCCAACGTCGTGCTCGGGAACGCCTTCCAGAAAGACGAAGGCATCGTGGTAGACACCCACGTTTCCCGCCTCTCGCGGCGGCTTGGCCTAACGAAACAGACCGATCCGGAAAAAATCGAGCGTGACCTGATGAAACTGGTCCCGCAGAAAGATTGGACGAACTGGAGCCACTGGCTCATCTGGCATGGGCGCCGCCGCTGTTTCGCGCGCAAGCCAGATTGTCGCAACTGCGAGGTGTTTCCCTTTTGCCCGAGCGGCCCGAAGTTTATTCGCTCGGGCGAGGCGAGCTTGTCAGTGTGAATTCATCCTGCGCCCGACCTCGCTCACGGTCGCAGCCGGCCGCTCGGTGCGTTTCCGCAGAGGCTCGAACT
>JACCZO010000477.1 GCA_013695925.1 Chthoniobacterales bacterium | reverse complement strand
ATTCCGTGGCGGTGCGCTCGATGCGGCGGTCGGGGATGAGCCACAGAAGCGCGACGAAGACGTAAATGCAGGCCGCCACCCAGGGGAGAAAAAACGAAACGCCGATCCCGAGCGCATAGAGAAGCGGCGAAAGCTTCCCCTTGAGATCATGCCGAAAAGAAGCGGCCAGCGCGGAGTCCGGATCGATCTGGGCAAGAATGAGACTTTGCAGAATGTAGTAGGCGATCGCGGCGAGCAGCAGCACCGCGCCGTAAATGGCGGATGGGAGTGCGGCGAGATGGTTCTCGCCTACCCAGCCGGTGACGAAGGGAAAAAGCGAAAGCCAAAAGAGAAGATGGAGATTGGCCCACATGATGGCGCCGTTAATCCGCGGGGCGCAGTGCAGGAGATGGTGGTGATTATTCCAATAAATGCCGAGGTAGATGAAGCTCAGGACATAGCTGAGGAAAACGGGGAGCAACGGTTGCAGGGCGGCCAATCCGGCGCCGTGCGGCACTTTTAGTTCAAGCACCATGATGGTGATGATGATGGCAATGACGCCGTCGCTGAAGGCTTCGAGTCGATTTTTCGGCATCGCGGCGCAACCTAGCAAACGGAGCGGCCCTTAGCGAGAAGTCCGCGCAATCCGGCGAACGCAGACCTGGCGCTGGCCGCCCGGTCATGGCGTGCGAAGGAATACACAATGAGCGAGGACGCAACCAACCCGGCTCGTCCGCCGCGCCGGCCGCGTTACCGAGACAACCCTGGAGCAAAACAAATCGGCGCATCCAGCGAGCCCGTTCAGACGAATCGCCGGAGCTGGTTTAGAATAGCGACATGCCAATGAATACAGAAACCTCCACCACAGAAACAAATCTCACCGCCGCGCGTAGCGCAGCCGCCTACGCCGCGACGAGCGCGACGACCCCGCTGAGACCGTTCACCATCGAACGCCGCGCGCTTCGTCCGAGCGATGTCCGGATCGAAATTCTCTACACCGGGGTTTGCCACAGCGATCTTCACATGGCGCGCAACGAATGGGGCAGCAGCATTTACCCGATCGTGCCGGGCCATGAGATTGTCGGCCGCGTCAGCGCGGTGGGCGAAAACGTGACCAACTTCAAGGAAGGCGACCTCGCGGCCGTCGGTTGCATGGTCGATTCCTGCCAGGATTGCGCGAGTTGTGCCGACGGGCTCGAACAGTATTGCGAGAAGGGATTGACCCTGACCTACAACAGCAAGGAAAGCGACGGCACGATCACCTACGGCGGCTATTCCGACTCGATCGTGGTCACGGAAAATTTCGTCCTGCACGTCTCGGACAAGCTCGACCTGAAAGCGACCGCGCCGCTGCTCTGCGCCGGAATCACGCTCTACTCGCCGCTCCGTCATTGGAAAGCCGGCCCCGGCATGAATGTGGGCATCATCGGCCTCGGCGGGCTTGGGCACATGGGAGTGAAATTCGCCCATGCGATGGGTGCGAAGGTGACGGTGATCACGACCTCGGTCGGGAAAGAGGAAGACGCGCGCCGGCTGGGAGCGGACGGCGTCCTTCTCTCCAAGGATGCGACCGCGCTGGAGAAGGCGGCGAACTCTTTCGACCTGCTCATGAATACGATCCCGGTCGATCACGATCTCAATCCTTACGTGGCGCTGCTCAAGCGCGACGCGACCATGGTGATCGTCGGTGCGATTGAACCGATCACGCATGATTTTGCCACCGCCCAGATCGTGCTGAAGCGGCGGAGCATCGCCGGTTCTTTGATTGGCGGAATCGAGGAAACGCAGGAGATGCTCGACTATTGCGCCGAGCACCACATCGTCTCCGATGTCGAAATGATTGAGATGGATCAGATCAACGAGGCCTACGAGCGCATGCTGAAGAGCGACGTGAAGTATCGCTTCGTCATCGACATGGCATCGCTCAAGAAGGCTGCCTAACCATGTCGCGCGTTTTCATGAAACCGGCGGGCCGGAAGTTTTAAAAATCGAAGAGGCCGAAGTGCCGGCGCCGAAAAAGAGCGAGGTGCGGATCGCGGTCAAGGCGCTGGGATTGAACCGCGCCGAGGCGATGGTCCGCGCCGGGGCAGTACCTCGAGCAGCCAAAGTTTCCGGCCCGGCTTGGCTACGAAGCCTCCGGGACCGTGGAAGCGATCGGCGAAGGCGTGGAAGATCTGCAGCTCGGCGATGCGGTCAGCACGATCCCGGGCTTTTCACTCAACGACTACGGCGTTTACGGCGAGGTCGCGCTGGCTCCGGCGAGCGCAGTCGCGACGGACCCCGACCCCCCGACGGACC
>JACCZO010000470.1 GCA_013695925.1 Chthoniobacterales bacterium | reverse complement strand
CTCAAAGAGCACACAACGGAGATGACTTCGGTCTTCTTCTTACATGCTGAAGGGCTCATCCATTTTTCGCGATTTGGTTGAGCCTTTCATTTTGCCCTCTTCCCTCGTCAACTGACAATCATCGAACACTAGCCCCCCTCGATGAGCCTGTTCAGGGGAGCCAGCCGCCGGTCGCCTGGAGCGGGAACAGCTGGCCACGCGGCGTCACCCAGATCGCGATGGCTTTGCGCGCGCCCGCCTCGGTCGTCGCGCTGGTCGTTAGGCTGGCGCGGTTGGAACCGGCGCCGGATTTCAGCCCGACGGTCTGGAGGTCGAGGACGACGAAGTCGTGCACGAGGTTGCGCCCGCTGTTTTCGCCCGCCCGGACGCTGGTGGAAATGCCGGAGCCGAGGAGCGCAAGGTGCGCTTCGTAGGCCGAGGGGAGCCCGTCCACCGGCCGGAACTCGATCGCGAAAGTTTTGCCGTCGCTCGTGCTCACGTTCAGGTCGCCGGATTGCCTGTCGTTAGGCGCCCCGAACTTCATCCCCAACCAGCCGCGTTCTTCGCGACCGTTCATCACCACCGCCGGGGTGTAGACCGATTCGCTGCGCCACTGGGCCGCATACTGCCTTTGCCGTTCCGTCCATTGTTTCGAAGAAAAACGATCGCGCCAGCCGAGCCGATCCCAGTAGTCGACGTGAAACGCGAGGGGGACGAAATTTTTCCACAGCCCCGGGTTGTCCTTGAGTCGGCTGAGCCAGGCCTCGGCCGGGGGACAGCTGCTGCAGCCTTCGGAAGTGTAAAGCTCGATCAGCGAAGTCCGGGTCGGACCGCTCTGGAAGCGGGTCTCGGCAGCGAAATTATTGGCGCCCACCATCACTGTCGCGGCCAGGGCAAGAAGAAGCGGTTTCATCGATCGTGGGAGATTTTCGCACCGCGCTTATTCCCTCTTTTCGAATCGTTAGGCGAGGTTGAGGATGTGTTTGATCCCGCGCACCGGGATCAGCACCCAGTCCGGCCGATGATTCAATTCGTAGCCGACTTCGTAGACCGCCTTGTCGAGCAGATACGCCTCCAGCAAAACGGTGAGATCGCTTTCCTTTTGCGGCAGGAAATTCGCGCCCACCGTCGTCGCGAGATAGCTCTGGAGGAAGGTCGCGCTCATCTGCCGATACCAAAGGTCGGCCCAGGGTTCGAGAAACGGCACGTCCTCCGTCCGCATCGAGGGCTGCCAGAGCGCGCTGTAGGCCGCGTATTGAAACGAGCGCATCATGCCGGCGACATCGCGCAACGCCGAGCGCTTCAGTTTGCGTTCGCTCAGGGGCCGGGCCGGCTCGCCTTCGAAATCGAGAATGACGAAATCTTTCCCGGTCGAGAGCGCCTGGCCGAGATGATAGTCGCCATGAATCCGGATCTTCATCGCCGAAGCATGCCGCTCCAGGGTCTGCTGCTCGGCGGCGAGAATCTGTTGTTCCGCCGCCAGGACCTGGGCGGCTTCGGCCCGAAACGCTTCCGGCAACTCCGGCAGCTTTTTTTGCAGAAGCGCAAAGGCCCGGCGGAGCGAAGCCCGCATCGATTGATAAACCGAGCGCTGCGCCATGGCGTTGAACGGCTCCGGGGCGAAACGCTTGTCGTTAGTTTCCGCCGCGAGGGCGAGATGCATTTCGCCCGTGCGCTCGCCAATCAGCTTTGCTTTCTCGGGGTAAACGCCGCCGAGCAATTCTTCCAGCAACGGTCCGGGCGTGGCCTCGGCCGATTGCAAATCGCCTTTCTTTTCCAGCACCCGTTCGAAATAACGGCCCACCGCATCGAGCGTCAGCTCCCAGGCGTCGCCTTCGTTAGGCGCGGCCGCCTGCAGGAGCGCGACGACCGTCGGCTCGGAGCGCGCGCGCCGGTATTCGAGTGCGCCGACAAAGGCCGGCACGTGCGCGAACTTTTGTTCCTCGGTCAGAAACCGGGTCAACTCGACGTCGGGATTCATCCCATCCTCCAGCTTGCGGTAGAGCTTGAGGAAAAACCGGTCCTCGAAAAGAATCGAGGAGTTGCTCTGCTCGGCGTTGAGCACGCGGGAGGCCGGCGCCTTGTCGTCAGGCTCCTGCTCCAGCAGGCTGCTCCCGATGCCGAGGAGGTGACCGTTCCGCCCCTTCAGGTCGGTCCCGGTCGCCATGAGCTGGAATATTTTGTCCCGAAATTCCTGATCCCAAAGCGCGTCGTAGAGAACTCCCTTGCCGCCCACTCGCGCGATCACCGCCTGCGGCGTGGAGCGCGCGAGGGCCTCCGCCGTCGGCCCGGTTTCGAGCTGCACCGGGAGTGAGTAAATGTCCGGCGCCCCCTCCGTGTAATCGACCTGCAGCAGCCAGAATTGCCCGGCCTCCTCGGCCACCGGAATCTGCTCGATGATCCGCATCTCGCGAATGCTCCGCGCCTTCGCGCCAAACCAGCGGCAGGTGCGCAAATAATTGGGCAAAATTTCGCGCTCGAGCTGGGCCCGCTGATGATTCGCCAGCAGCGCGGCCAGATGCGGCTCGGCGTCGATCGACGGCACGATCCGCTTTTTCGTGCTCCGTTTTTCTTTCTGCGACCGGAAGGCAAACCAGTAGTGACCGTGCGGACCGATGGTAAGGACATACGGCGCTTTCTTGATCGCCGGGAAAAGATTGCGGCTGAAAACTTCCATCGGCACGCTGCCGGTGAAGCGCGAGAGATCGATCTGCACCGGCTGCGAAAAGCGTGAGAGATTTGCCACTACCAGGATGGTCTCATCCTCATGCCGGCGCAGGAAGGCCAGCACCTTCGGATTATCCGGGTGCAAAAACTCGAGCGAGCCGCGGGAGAAGGCGCGAAAATTCTTCCGCATCGCGATCACGCGTCGCATCCACCAGAGGAGCGACGACAGGTTCTTCTGCTGATTCTCGACGTTGATCGCCTCGTAGTGATACTCGGGATCGATCGTGATCGGCAGGTAAAGCTGCTGCGGGTTCGCCTTGGAAAAACCGGCGTTGCGATCGCTGCTCCATTGCATCGGGGTGCGACAGCCGTTGCGATCGCCGAGATAGAAATTGTCACCCATCCCGATCTCGTCGCCGTAGTAGAGCACCGGCGTGCCCGGCATCGAGAAAAGGAGAATGTTCAGCAGCTCGATCTTGCGCCGGCTGTTGGCCAGGAGCGGGGCGAGCCGCCGGCGGATGCCGAGATTGATCCGCGCCGTCGGATCGGTCGCGTAAACGCGCCACATGTAATCGCGCTCCTCGTCCGTCACCATTTCGAGCGTCAGCTCATCGTGGTTGCGGAGGAACATGGCCCACTGGCAGGCCTCGGGAATGGCCGGCGTCTGCTCCAGGATGTCGATGATCGGAAAGCGATCCTCCATTTGCAGCGCCATGAACATCCGCGGCATGAGCGGAAAATGGAAATTCATATGCGACTCGTCGCCGTCGCCGAAATATTTGACCGCGTCTTCCGGCCACTGGTTAGCCTCCGCCAGAAGCATGCGGCCGGGGAATTTTGCGTCCATGTGGGCGCGCAATGTCTTCAGGTAATCATGCGTCTCAGGAAGATTTTCGCAGTTCGTTCCCTCGCGTTCGTAGAGGTAGGGGATGGCGTCGAGCCGCAGGCCGTCCACCCCCATGTTCAGCCAGTAATCGAGCACCTTCTGCACCGTCTCGTGCACCGCCGGGTTATCGAAATTCAGGTCCGGCTGGTGCGCATAAAAGCGGTGCCAGTAATACGCCTTCGCCGCCGGATCCCACGACCAGTTCGAAGTCTCGAAATCCTTGAAGATGATCCGCGCCTCCTTGTATTTCTCCGGCGAATCGCTCCAGACGTAAAGCTCGCGCTCTGGCGATCCCGACGTCGCACGGCGCGAAGCCTGGAACCATGGATTCTGATCCGAGGTATGGTTGATGACCAACTCGGTAATGACGCGCAGCCCGCGCTCGTGGGCCGCGGCGAGGAAGGCCTTGAAATCGGCCAGGGTCCCGAAGTTCGGATTGACGTCGAAATAATCCGCGATGTCGTAGCCATCGTCGCGCATGGGCGAGGGATAGAACGGGAGGAGCCAGATCGCGGTCGCGCCCAGTTCCTGGAGGTAATCGAGTTTCTCGATCAGCCCGCGGAAATCGCCGATCCCGTCGCCATCGCTATCGTGGAAGGTCTTGACGTGCAGCTCGTAGATGACGGCGTCCTTGTACCAGAGTGAATCGGGAGCGAGGACGTCATCGAGCATCGGCTACCTTTGGCGCAGAACAAGCCAGGCGCAATTTTTCGCCGAACGGGATCGGCGCCGCTGAAACGCTTGCGACCTGACCGTTACTGTACGATTTGCAGATTCGTCGGGGGCGCTGCCCTTCGCGGCTTTTGGAGCCAGCGCCGTGCCACATTTTCCGAAAACTCGGACAGCGGTGTATTTGTGCCCAAGCCCGGCTAGACGAATGCCGGCCGTTCGCGCGAGCTCGGCCGGCAAGATTTCCAGCTGGATCCGGTTTCCTTCCTTATGAGTAGAGATACTCATCGTGATATTCGCGCTGCGGCGCGAACTGCACGTTCTCGTTCCCGGTTTCCGGGTATTCGAAGATTTTGCCTTCGTAATTCCGGATCACGATTTTCTCGTTGTCGTGATACAGGACGTAGCCGGGATTGATCGGCACCTTGCCGCCGCCACCCGGGGCGTCGATGACAAACTGCGGAACGGCGTAACCGGTGGTGTGACCGCGCAGACCTTCGATGATCTCAATGCCTTTCGCGACCGAGGCGCGGAGGTGGGAGGAGCCGTTGATCAGATCGCACTGATACAAATAGTAGGGCCGCACCCGGCACATGAGCAGCTTGTGCACGAGGTTTTTCATCGTCTCGAGATCGTCGTTCACACCCGCGAGCAGGACGCTCTGATTGCCTAACGGGACCCCGTGGTTGGCTAGCATTTCGAGCCCGGCGCGGACTTCCGTGGTCAATTCCCGCGGGTGATTGACGTGGATGCTCATCCAGAGCGGATGATATTTCTGCAGCATCCGGCAAAGCTCGGGCGTGATCCGCTGCGGGAGAAAAATCGGAACCCGCGTGCCGATGCGGAGGAA
>JACCZO010000468.1 GCA_013695925.1 Chthoniobacterales bacterium | reverse complement strand
CGTCGGCAAAGATGATGTTTGGGTTTTTCCCGCCGAGCTCGAGGGAAATTTTCTTGAAGAGCGGCGCGCCGGCTTCCGCCACTTTGCGGCCGGTCACGGTGCCGCCCGTGAAAGAAATGGTGCCGATCTTCGGATGCGCGGTGATGACGGAGCCAACGTCAGGCCCGGTTCCCTGCACGATATTGAGGACGCCGTTAGGCAACCCGGCCTCGCGACAGACTTGGCCGAGCAAATAAGCCGTCACCGGCGTCAACTCGCTCGGTTTCGCCACCGCCGTATTCCCGACCGCGATGGCGGGCGCGATTTTCCAGCTCAACAAATAAAGCGGCAAATTCCAGGGCGAGATCAGGCCGACGACTCCGCGCGGCTGGCGCAGGGTGTAGTTGAAAGCGACGCCGTCCATGACATGCGCCTCGTTCTCGGTGTGCAGGATCGCGGTCGCGAAAAAACGAAAATTGCTCGAGGCGCGCGGAATATCGAGGCTACGCGCAAGCGCGAGCGGCTTGCCGGTGTCGACCGATTCCGCGCGCGCAAACTTCTCCAAATCGCGGTCGATTAATTCGGCGATGCGCAGGAGAATGCGCGAACGTTCTGCGGCAGAAGTCCGCGACCAGGCGGGAAACGCGCGCTCGGCCGCGGCCACCGCCGCTTCCACGTCGCGGGCGTCGCTATCCGCGACTAACGAATATGGTTTGCCGGTCGCCGGCTCGATGTTGTCGAGATACTTGCCGCCGATCGGCGGCACAAATTCGCCGTCGATGAAGTTTTGGATCTGGTCGAGCTCGGTCATGGCGCGCGCGTTTATAATAGCTGGCGCAAAACGCGCAGCCAATTGTCGCGCAAAATTTTCTCGATCTGCTCGTCGCTGAAGCCGCGCTCGATCAGTTTGCGCGTCAGGTTGCGGGTGTGGCTGTGGTTCCCGAGATCAGACAGAAAATTCGGGGTGGTGAGTTTTGCCTGCAGGGCTTCACGCTCGGCCTCGGGCAACTGGCGCCAGAGGAATTCACAGAAGTCGAACCCGATCCCGACGCCGTTGATCCCGATCAGGTTCGCGACGTGCTCGATGTGGTCGACGTAACGGTCGAGCGTCGCCTCCTCCTTCTTCGGACTAACGAGAATGGCGTTGATCCCGATGACCCCGCCGCGCGCGCCGATCATCCGGATCTGCTCGTCGCTGATGTTGCGCTCCATGTCGTAGTAACGGCGCGCGTTGCTGTGCGAGACGAGCAGCGGCCGGGTGGTGAGGGCGCAGATTTCTTCGAACCCGGCCGGATTGATGTGCGCGAGGTCGAGGATGATGCCGAGCCGCTCGCATTCCGCGACCAGCTCGCGGCCGAAGCTCGTTAGACCGGTGGCGGGCGAGCCGCTGGCGGCGAAAATCCCGCCGGAGGCCGCGGCGTTGGGACGCGCGTGGGTCAGCGAGATCGACCTCAGGCCGAGCTCGTGGAAAATGTGCAGGAGATGAAGATCGTCACCCAGCGGTTCGGCGCCTTCCATCGTCAGAAGGAGCGCAATGCGCCCCTCGCTTTGCGCCTGCTCGATTTCCGCAAAAGTCCGGCACAACACCAGCCGCGGATTGAGTTTCACTTCGGCCTGGAGCAGCGCGACCTGCTCGAGGGCCACGCGCAGCGCCTGTTCCCCGAGAAATTCGTCCTCGACGTAAAGGGCGAGACCGAGCAAGCCCATGTCGCCCGCGTCAAACTCCGGCAGGAAATCGGTCGCGACGATATTGCGGCGAGGGCGGCTCAGGAAGAGGCTGAGCGGCAAATCGAAATGGAGATCGACCAGCCGATCGGCGTGGAGACGCGAGATTCTGTCTTCCATCAGGATGCGACGGCGGGATTGAGCGCCTCGAGAATGGCGCCGGCGGCGGCCTCGTTCGCGCCGCCTTTCCCAAGTTGGGCGATCACGTCGTCGAAATCAGCGAGCATTTGTTTGCGCCGGTCTCGATCGTCGAGCAGGCGCAGCATTTCGCTCGCGATCGCGGCCGGCCGCGCGTCGTCCTGGATGAATTCCGGAACAATCTCGCGATCCGCCAGGACGTTAGGCATGCCGAGGTGTTTTACCCGAATCAGCAGGCGCCCGGCCAGATAGGTCAGCGCCGCCACTTTATAGACGAGGACGAAG
>JACCZO010000467.1 GCA_013695925.1 Chthoniobacterales bacterium | reverse complement strand
AATCGCGCCATCCTCGAGTCGGCTCTCGATTGCATCATCACGATGAACGCGGACGGCATCGTGCAGGAATGGAATCCCGCCGCAGAGCGCACCTTCGGATATTCGCGCGGTCAGGCGGTCGGTCGCGAACTCGCGGGGCTCATCATTCCGCCGGAGTTGCGTGAACGCCACCGCCAAGGGCTGGCTCACTATCTCAAGACCGGTGAGGGCACGGTCCTCGGTCGCCGGATCGAGATCGATGGCCAACACGCAGATGGTCACCGGCTCCTGGTCGAACTCGCGATTACCGCTTTCCACGTCGCCGGTGCGCCCGTTTTCACCGCCTACCTGCGTGACATCACGGAACGCGTGCGCGCCGAGCGCCGCCGGGACGCGCAGTACGCGATCGCGAGTCTGCTCGCTGCTTCCCGCAGCATCGAGGAGGTCGCGCCCCCGGTCATCGAGACGATCGCGCAAAGCGGGAATTGGATTTACGGCGCGCTCTGGCTGCTCGACCCGGGCGAGGCCACCATCCGTTGTCACTCCATTTGGCACACTTCTCTCCCGACCTTGGAAAAATTTGCCGCGGTCTCGCGCGCGATCGTCTTTTCTGGGAGGACGAGTTTACCTGGCCGCGTCGTCGCCTCGCACAAGCCCACCTGGGTGCCGAACGTGAAGATCGATCCCGCCTTCCCCCGGGCCGGCGCGGCCGCGGAAGCCGGTCTGACCGGCGCTTTCGCCTTCCCGGTCGCGGCCGCGGGCGAGGTCAGGGGGGTGATTGAACTCTTCAGTGCCGAGCCGGGGCAGCCGGACGAGGATTTGCTCCTTCTTGTCGACTCGTTAGGCAGCCAGATCGGGCATTTTATCGAACGCCGCCAGGTGGAAGTCGAGCTGCAGCGGCAAAAGGAAATGGCAGAGGCGGCGAACGCGGCCAAGGATCGTTTTCTAGCCACCCTCAGCCACGAACTGCGGACGCCGCTCACCCCCGTGCTGATGTGGGCGGGTGGAATGCTGCACGATCCTGGTCTGCCGGAAGAATTGCGCGACGGCTTGAAAATGATCGCCCGCAACGTCGAACTCGAGGCGCGCCTGATTGACGACCTGCTCGACCTCACCCGGATCGCCCGCGGCAAGCTCCGCCTGCATTTGCAAGAGACCGATGCGCACGAAGTACTGCGCCACGCGATCGAGATCGTGCGGGAAGGGGATTGTCCCCCGGGTCTCGATTTACAGTTGGAATTAGGGGCGAGCCAGACGCGGTTGGAAGGCGACCCCACCCGGTTGCAGCAGGTTTTTTGGAATCTCCTGCGCAATGCGGCCAAATTTACGCCGGCCGGTGGATGCATCCGGGTGCGCAGCGAAAACCGGACGCCGGCGCAGATCACGATCTCGGTGAGCGACACCGGCGCCGGGATTGCGCCCGAACATCCCGGCAAGATTTTCGATGCCTTCGAGCAGGTCAGCGAACGGCATGAAGGCCTCGGGCTCGGCCTCGCGATCAGCAAAGCCATTGTCGACCTGCACGGCGGGCAGATTCGTGCGGAAAGCCCCGGGCTCGGCCGCGGCGCGACCTTCATGGTCGAGCTGCCGGCGGTCGCAGCGGCTTAGCCGGCGTCTTTCGCGGGAAGCATTTTTTTCCTCCCGGCAGAGCGACCGCACCCGGCGCGCTCAATCTCGCGGTTGTCGCAGGCGTTGAATCGCTCCCCTCGGCCGACTAACGCAGCGGCCGCGCGACCAGGATCCCGCTGTTGCTCCCATAACGCGCGAGATAACTGGAGAGCCGCGCGTCGACCACGACTTTGCCGTAGTTCCGGGGCGAAGAAGCGTGCATGAAATGGAGGACGCCGTCATTCGTCCGGTAGGCCAGGCCGACATGCGAAGTTGAGTAGAGGCCCGGCCGATCGCGCGAGACGATCCCGATAATGTCACCGCTTTTCAGTTTCGATTCGATGGGGGCGACGCGGTTTTTCGGGATCTGATAAAGCGGGCGCGCGCTCACTTTGGCCTCCATCCGGCCTAACGGCGCGAGGAGAGCCGGATTCGCTTTCAGGTAACGATAATGCCGCCAGCCAACGGTCATTTCGTGAGCGGCGTGATTGGCGCGCACTCCGCCGAGCTCGCGCGTGAGATCGCTGACCAGTCCTCGCCGGTCGTTATCGGCCAGCCAATCTTCCAGGTAATGGAGACGCGAAAGATAATCGCCCGTGCATTGGCCACCGCGGTAACGATCGCGCTCAATGTGATGAAGCAGACGCTCCGGCGTCCACCAGATTTCCGGATCGTTCAGCATACGGGCGAAGCCGAGAGAGATCTCGAAGAACGTCCAGCAATCCATCCCGTAAAAATTTGCGGAGGGCGCTTCGACCCGATCGTCGATTTCGAGGGTAAACGATTTGTAGCGTGTGCCGACGAGAGCGTGGCCGACCGCCGCGGTCCGCTCACCGATGCGGAGCGATTTCCATTCGTTCTTCCGGGCCTGCGCGACGAGGTAATCGAACTTTTCGCCGCCTTTAAAAACCGTCCCAAAAGGAAGAGTCGCCGCCGTCGTCGGACTGGCGCCGCCGCTGAGAAAAAGAAGAAAGACGAGATAAAATTTTAGCGAGTGCATGCTTCGTCACGTTTCGAGCAAATGCGGTGCCGCGCAAGGCGGAAGGCTATTTTCCAGGGGCGGGCGCCGGCACGAGGAGTACCGGGCGCTGGCCGGCCTTCAACACCCCCTCGGTCACGCTCCCGACGAGGAGATTGTAAACCGCCCCATGACCGTGTGATCCCATCACAATAAGGTCGGCCGAGACTTCTGCGGCCGTCTTCAGGATTTCCTCGACCACCGTTCCCTCGCTTTCATGGACGACGGTGGGGAGGCCGCTGCGCGCAAATTCGTCCCGCAGGAGTTCGAGGCGGCTTTTCCCCTTTTCGTTAGGCGGGTCGGCCGGGAGATAACCGGGGCAGCCAACCGGGAGTCCGCCCGCCATTCCCATCTCCGGCATGCCGATGCCCGGGTAACCGATGGTGGCCGCCGGGAAGACCGGAACGGCAGCGATCTCGCGCACATGGACGAGATGCAGTTGCGCCTCGCAGCCTCGTGCTATTTCGCCGGCGCGGGCCAGCACTCCCTCCATCGCGGGGGAAAAATCGACTGGGACGAGGATTCGTTTCATAGTCGGCTCCGCTGCCTGCCATGAGAATGCGGGATGCGCGCCGGAGGGTCAAGCCGTTGGAAAAGGGGAACGCGCCCGTTATGCTTCCCTGTGCAGGATCTTTTCACCGACGCGGAACCAGCAACGCAGGCCGACGCCTCGGCCCCGTTAGCCAGCCGGATGAGACCGCGCTCGCTCGACGAATTCGTCGGGCAGGAACACATTCTCGCTCCCGGCAAACTGCTTCGCCGAGCGATCGAGGCCGACCGCCTGCCCTCCGTCATTTTATCCGGTCCGCCCGGGACGGGGAAAACGACTCTCGCCCAGATCATCGCGGCGATGACGGAGTCGAAATTCGAGCGCCTGAGCGGAGTGGAAAGCAACGTGGCGGAAATGCGAAAGGTCGTCGCCGCGGCGACTAATCGCCGGCGCACCTCGGGGAAGAAGACGATTCTCTTCGTGGACGAAATTCATCACTTCAACAAGGCGCAGCAGGATATTCTGCTGCCGGATGTGGAGAGCGGAAATCTGCGCCTGATCGGCGCGACTACTTATAATCCATTTTTTTACGTGAACAGCGCGCTTGTCTCGCG
This sequence comes from Chthoniobacterales bacterium, assembly GCA_013695925.1. Classification (GTDB taxonomy): domain Bacteria; phylum Verrucomicrobiota; class Verrucomicrobiia; order Chthoniobacterales; family UBA10450; genus Palsa-1392. Next base: position 872 of record JACCZO010000467.1, on the reverse strand, counting down.
CTCGCAGGTGTTTCAGCTCGAGTCGTTAGGGGTGGAAGAGCTCGAGCGGCTGATCGAGCGTGCGCTGCAGGACCAGGAACGCGGGCTGGGAAAGTATCGCGTGAAAATGGACGCGGACGCCAAGCGCCACCTCGCAAAACTGAGCGACGGCGACGCGCGGAAATGTTTAAATGCGCTTGAAATCGGCGTCCTGACGACGCCGCCCAAGGTAGCGCAAGCTTCCAGCTTGCAGTCAGGTCGAACTGGCAAGCTGGAAGCTCGCCCTACCATTCACTTCACGCTCCAAGTGGCGGAAGAGAGCATCCAGACAAAAGCGGTCGTTTACGATCGGGCGGGGGACGCGCATTACGACACCATCAGTGCCTTCATCAAGAGCATGCGCGCTTCCGACGAGAAGGGTGCGATCTATTGGCTGGCCAAGATGCTCCACGCCGGAGAGGACTTCCGCTTCATCGCGCGGCGGATCGTGATTTTCGCAAGCGAAGATGTAGGCCTGGCAGATGCGGAGGCCTTGCCGCTCGCGATCGCCACTCAGCAGGCGGTGGAATTTGTCGGGATGCCGGAAGCGCGCATCCCGCTGGCCCACGCTGTCTGCTACATGTGCCGGGCGAAAAAGAACCGCGAGGCTTACGAAGCGTTAGGCGCGGCGACCGAAGAGATCGAAACGGAGCGAACCCAGCGCGTGCCGGAGAATCTCAAGAACAAGCATTTCCCGGTGAACCCGGAGCGGAATGTAGACGCCTCTCTCGTATCTGTTTAGCCTAACGAGTTTTTGCACTTGTACTATCTGTAGTAGGTGCTCTTATTGGCTTCATGGAGGAGAGGCAATGGGGGCGCGCAGAACTCGCAGAGCTGGCACGCACCCAGCCCGC
>JACCZO010000465.1 GCA_013695925.1 Chthoniobacterales bacterium | reverse complement strand
ATGCGCCTACGTTGACGATTGCCAGTCACGTCATCGACTTCTTCGACACGCATCTTAAACATTAGCCACTGCACCTCTACACGGTGAAACTCCGAACATTTCGATTTATGAAAACAACTGATCTAGTTCCGTCCGGCGCGCGCTGTTGTGCTCTCCCAGCTCTAATCAGTGTAATCCTCGTTTTTGGCAACTTAGTCGCGCTGGGTAGCGACGCGACGTGGAGCCTGCATCCGGTGAGCAACGACTGGAGCAATCCACTCAATTGGACGCCGAACACGGTTCCAGGCGTGGGTGATACGGCAAGCTTCGCTGACTCGGACACTACTGAGATTGCGTTTTCTCAGGGCGTGTCAGTCGACGAAATGTTGTTTAATGCCGGAGCCGCCCCGTTCACCTTCACGGTGAGCCATTCCAATGGAATCTTCTTCGATTCCGACTTCGGCATTTTCAATAACTCAGGGGTTACACAGAGCTTTGTCAGCGTGGTCGACGAGAACGATAAAGCCGGCTTTGTCTCCTTTTCCGACCATTCCGTTGCCGGCACGCAGACCGCGTTCACGATCGGCGCTCGGCAGACCGGTAGCGGCATCAGCGGGGCGGCTCAATTTCTCGAGTTCGGCAGCGCCGATCATGGGACTTTCGTCAATCAGGCAAGCCCCATTGCGGACCCGATGGGCGCGCAATCGGCGTTCTTTGGCAATTCGACGGCGGCCAGCGGAGTTTTTATGAACGAGGGCGCGGTCGTCGATGGTGCGGGCGGAGGCGCGACAATCTTTTACAATCAGACAAACGCGGGGGCCGCTACCTTGATTGCCCAGGGAGGCAGCAACGGTGGCGGAGGTGGGCAGATCAAGTTCTTCGATTCGTCCAAGGGAGGGACGGCCCGGGCCGAGGTCTTCGGCAATGGTTTCCTCGATGTCAGCGATCATGGAGCGATCACAGTCGGGTCGATCGAAGGGGATGGTTTAATTCTGCTCGCTCAGAGCAAGCTTACGGCGGGAGGCAACGGGCTGAGCACTGTCTTTTCCGGCATCATGAAAGAGGGCGGCGCGAGTGGCGGATCTTTTGCCAAGGCAGGAGCGGGCACCCTCACTTTGAGCGGCGCGAGCCTTTACACCGGCGGCACTACCGTTAGCGCTGGCACGCTCGTGGTCGCGAACGCCACCGGTTCGGCCACCGGCACGGGCGCGGTCAGCGTCACGGTGGGCACGTTAGGCGGGAGCGGGGTCATCGCGGGCTCGGTCACGATCGGGACCGGGAGCGGGTCCGGAGCCTTTCTCGCCCCGGCGCATGGCGGCAACAAACAACTCACCCTCACCATCCAAGGCAGCCTGACCTTCAACTCCGACGCGACCTACACCTACACCTTCAAAGCCAAGCGCAACCGATCGAAGATCGACAAGGTGATTGCCAACGGGGTGACGATAAATAGCGGCGCGACCATCAACCTGAGCGGCCAAACCCAGGGCCCCCTGACCGAGGGTCTGGTCCTGACCTTGATCAAGAACACCGCCGCGACCGCGATTGCGGGCACGTTCAGCAACCTGCCCGACGGCGGGATCGTGAACGTGAACGGGAACAATCTCCAGGCCAGCTACAGCGGCGGTGACGGCAACGACCTCACCCTCACGGTCGTGCCGTAGGGTTTGGAACTTTAGACAGGATTTTCAGGATTGGAACAGAAAGCCATTCCGCGGCGAATCTCCCCATCCTGTTCATCCTGTAAATCCTGTCTCCTCCCATCCATGGCCTGCGGTCGTAGCGGCAATTGGGTAACGCGCCACCGCTAATCCTGCTCCGCCGGCTCGGAGACGAGCACGTCGTCGATCGCGTCGGCGAAATCGTCGACGCCCGACATTGGAACGATGATGACGTTGCGATGGCCCTGGCTGTCTTCGGTGATGCGGAGAAATTTGCCGCGGCCGTTTTCACGCAGGTCAATCGAAAATAGTTTACGCTCGATCTGCAACTCTCTTGATTCAATGATGCTATCCATTTGCGACGGGGCGGATGTTAGCCTTAGGCCCAGCAATGAGGGAAGCAAAATCTTTGGGACGGTGCCCGGCCGCGGCGCGCGCTCTGGCTCGACGGAGTCTCGCCCTACCTGGAACGACGTCTCGCCACCGAGAGCGGCGTCTCGCCCTACCGAGAGCGGCGCCGGGCCCTGGTGCCGGCCTCCTTTGCACGTGGCGGTGGATCGCTCACGATCGCGAAATCGGCCTGTCGCTTGAAGACATCGATCCGCGCTACCACCACATTGAGGACGTCGCCTACCGCGAGGATTCGTTTCGATTGCCGCCCGATGAGCCGGCGCCGCGGGCCGTCGAAGACATAAAAATCATCCTGGAGCGAGGAGACATGAACCAGTCCGGTGAGAAGAACATCGGGCAGCTCGATCAGCAGTCCGTAGTTGCGCACCTCGATCACGACGGCGCGGAAAACCTGCGGATTTTTCTCGCTTAACTGGAGTTGCAAGAACTCCAGTTTCTTCATTTTCACCGACTCGTTCTCGGCCTCGGCCGCGACGCGCTCGGTCGCGGAAATGTGCTCGGCCACGCCGGCCAACTCCCCCGCCCCGCGGCGGACGCCGCGTTTGCCATCGCGATCGGCCAGGGTGCGATGGACGACGAGATCGGCATAACGCCGGATCGGGCTGGTGAAGTGGGTGTAGTTGTTTTTCGAGAGACCAAAATGGCCGAGCGGCTGAATGGCATAGCGGGCGCGTTTCAGGCTCTTGAGCAGACCGATTTTTAGCGCCTGCTCTTCCGGTTTCCCGCGAAAGGATTCGAGCAGGCGCTGCAACTCCGGCCGATTGGTCAGATCGCCCGCTTGGAAGCCATAGCTCATGACGAAATCCCGATACTCGCTCAGCTTGTCGGGATCGGGAGTCTCGTGGACCCGGTAGATTGTCGGAACGAGGCGGTTCTTTAGCTCGCTCGCAACGGCTTCGTTGGCCGCGAGCATGAATTCTTCGACCAGTTGATGCGACTCGTCGTTCTCAATCCGCTCCAGACGCAGAGGACGGCCGGTCGTTTTGTCGACGACCACTTTGACCTCCGGGAAATCGAGATCGAGCGAGCCGCGGGCGAAACGCCGCCGGCGCAAAAGCGAGGCTAGCTCCCAGGCCGTGTGAAGCCGCTTCGCCAGCTCGTCGTGCGCCGGCTTCTTCATCAAGGCGTAGGCCTCCTTGTAGGTCAGCCGGCGGGCACTCTGGATCAGGGTGCGAGCGAAACGCGCGCTCTGCGGAGTGCCGTTCTTGGCGAAGCGGATGAAAACGGAATGGGTCAGCCTAACGACGTTCGGATTTAGGCTGCAGACGCCGTTGCTCAAACGCTCCGGCAGCATGGGGATGACGCGATCGACCAGATAAACGCTGTTCCCGCGCTTCAGCGCCTCGCGATCAAGCGCGCTCCTCGGCGTGACGTAGGCGGAGACGTCGGCGATATGGACGCCGAGTTCCCATTCGCCGCCCGGGAGTCGTTCGACGTTGATCGCGTCGTCGAAATCGCGCGCGTCGTCGGGGTCGATCGTGACGATGAACATCTTGCGCAGGTCTTCGCGGTCTGGGTAGCGATCGGGATCGACCGTTTCCGGGATGGCGTCGGCTTCGGCCAGGACGGCGGCGGGAAACTCAAGCGGCAGATTGTTCTTCCGAATGATCGAGAGCATGTCGATCCCGGGATCGCTCGAGCGACCGAGGAGCTCGATGATTTCGCCTTCGGGATTGACGTGACGCGATTCCCACGGCTCCAGCCTAACGACGACCTTGTCATTCGGCTGCGGCGGCCGGGGCGCGGACGGGAGGAGGCGGGGCTGGACGTAAACGTTGTGCACCATCCGCGGGTCGTCCGGCACGACGTAGAAAAAATTCCGCGTCTGCTGAAGGGTGCCGACG
>JACCZO010000122.1 GCA_013695925.1 Chthoniobacterales bacterium | reverse complement strand
AGTATGGACGCTGGCCTCACCTGGCAGGAGTTCTATCTCCCGAACAGCCTGCCCCAATCGGCCGGGAGCGATTCTTCGATCGCGATCGATCCCAACAATAAGCTTTACTATTTCTATGTCCTGAGCTCGCCCGACGGGACCAAGGGGACGATGCATGTGCAGGTTGGAACGAGAGTGTTCGACGGCCTGGGGCAGTTGACCGGCATCAATTGGAGCAATGACACTGACCTCGGCGCGGCCCATGGAGTCCTAAACAGCGTCTTTCCGGAAGCCATTGCAGGTGACACTGGGCGCGCCGCTGTCGGCTTCCTCGGCACCGATCGGCCAGGCGACTCGCAGAGTTTGAGTTTCCCGGGCTACTGGTATGCCTTCATGTCCACGACTTTCGATGGCGGTATTACATGGGTGACCACCAACACAAGCCCGAATGACCCGGTCCAGGGTAAGGGTGGCATTTGGAACATGGGGGGCAGCGCGCTTAATCGGAATCTTTTGGACTTCAATGAAATCACGATTGACGACAAAGGCCGTCCCGGTTTCGGATATAGCGACGGTTGCGTCGGCGATTGCGTTGCCAATCCGGACGTGAACTCGTTCACCGCCCATATGCGGCTGGCCCGGCAGTTCGGAGGTAACACACTCTTTGCGGCGTTTGATACCGCTGAACCCGCCTTGCCCAAACCCCCGTGTCTCACCGGCACGCGCGATTCGGGCGGATCGCATTTGGAATGGAAAGTGCCCGATAATGGCGGCGCCGACATCCTTTATTACAAGATTTACCGCGGACTTACTCCCGGGGGCGAGACCTTCCTGGCCGACACAGGCAGTGTCGGGGTGCCTAATGCCAGGACTACTTACGACGACACCACGGCCGATCCGAACGTCGAGCATTACTACTACACTGTGAAGGCGGTGAACTCCCTCGGGGCCGGGCTGGACAGCAACGAGATCGATCTGGTTGTGCAGCCGCTGCCGCCGGTCGAGAGCCTCTGCATCCTCCCGGGCTTGACCAAGCTCACGGATCCGGAAGGCGACTCATTGGGTGGCGCGGGGACGGACTTGAAATCGTTTCATCTCGCGCAGCCGTTTGCCCCCGACGGCGTCGTGAAACTTGCCTTCACCATCAGCACTGACCCCGGTCTGCCGTCACAGCCGCTGAATTCGCACTGGTATGTCTCAATGCGGATGGTGAGCGGGCAGACCACGACCTATAAAGCTGTGCACATGATCTGGAATGGACCGACCCCCACTTTCGAATCGTATACGCCCGGAGCGAGCAGCGGTGGCGTCGTGGACGGCCGCTTCGTGACTGCCGGTACCCAAGTGCCGGCTGAGCCGGAAAGCAATTACGACGACGCCAACGGCAAAGTCTTCATCGTCGTGAAAGCGAGCGACCTCGGCCTGGTGCCTGGCAGCACGATCGCCGGCTTCGTCTCGGGCGTGGCCCAAGGTGTCGTGGTTGGCGCGGCTTTGTACGACCAGATGCCGGACAGCTTGAGCTACACCGGCAGTTATACCGTTGTCAGCAACGACACCTGCTTCCCATTGCGCAGCGTCGTCTCGAGGAAAACGCACGGCAGCGTGGGCGCCTTCGATGTCAATCTTCCGCTCGCCGGCGGTCCTGGTATCGAATGCCGCAAGCCGGGCGCGAGCAGCTCCCATACTCTCGTCTACACCCTCGACCGCAATGTCACCGTGGACGGCAGCACCAGCGTCGCCGTCTCGCCCTCCGGCAGCGGCACCGCCGCGGCTGGGCCCGACGCGAATCAGATCACGCTTAATCTCACCGACATCCCCAATGCGCAGGACGTCGTTGTCACCCTCAACGGCGCGGTCTCCGGTAGCACCACTCTCAACGGACTGGTGGCAAATATGGACGTCCTCCTCGGGGATACGACCGCTGATGGGGCCGTTAATTCGGCGGACATCGGCCAGACCAAATCCAGGTCAGGGCAGATCGTTGGCGCGGGCAACTTCCGCAACGACGTCACCGTCGACGGCAACATCAACAGCGCCGACATCGGGCTGACCAAGTCGAAATCGGGCACCGCTTTGCCCTAGGAAAAGACAAGGAAAAACCGCCAGCCCGAAAAAAATAAAGCGACACCTCGGGACAACGCGATCCCGGGTATCTGATCGATCAGCAAGGTACCCTCACCGGTGACTTGGGAGCGACTTCCGACTCGCCTGCGGAACAACGGGCACGGCGAAACTGGCGACCTATAGCTTCTCGCTGACGAACGCGCCGCTCGCCACTTACGTGCTTTACACCACGACCAACCGAAGGGATCGGGCATCAACAACGAAGCGTTCGATTATTTCAACGCGCCGGAAGTTGGTTACACCATCACCGTCATTCCCGAGCCATCCACTTGGTCGCTATTGATTCTGGGCGGTCTAGGTACGGTCGGTTTGATTGCGCTTCGCCGCCGCCGACGGCCCTTCGCATCCGTGTTTGATCGGTGTTAAATCGGTGGCCAGATCAATCGGAAATAGAAAATCTGCCTCACATCCGCTTCACCACCAGCCGCCCCAGCTCAATCACCTTTTCCTTGCGCTTTTCTCCTCCGCCGAAGGTGCCGACGCCTATCCGGATGAAAACATCGCCTTTCAGAACATAAAGCGCCCCACCTACGGCCGTGCCCGCCCAGACCGCGCTATCCCCGAGGTCAGCCACCCGGTCCGGCTCACGATGCTTCTCCTCGCGTTCACCCTCCGCAGGTTGCTCGATTTTCTTTTCCCAGAACTCCTTCGGATCGCGCGCGCCGGGACCGGCGCCGCGGCGGGTCACGGAAATGACGATGGAATTGCTGTAGGTTGGCAGATTGTAAGAACATTGCCCGACCTCGAAGCCACCACCGTCAGTGCGGCTCGGAGTGACCGCGGTGGGCGCTTCCCCGGTGATGTTCTTGATCTCTTCAGCCGTAAGCAAAGCGCAGGTATCCAAAGGCGGCAATGGCGTTACCTCCGCGACGGTGGATGATGGCTTCGCGGGAACCTCCGCCGGCGCTGGGCGCTTGGAGCAACCGGCGAAAGCCGCCAGCGTAACGACGAGAGAAATGGAGAGGCGAAGAGAAGGGTGGGCCACGGCCGGAGAGTTTGCCGTACCGCTCGCCCGAGCGCAAGCGCTGCCCGCGCTTGCCGCGGCAGATAGGTCACAAGCCAGAGGTCAGAGGTAGGGGCGATTGACCTCAATCGCCGGCGTTTGCGGGTCCAAGCTTTTTCGCTAGCGCAAACTTGGGCTCAAAAAAAGAAATCGCGCTCGCCATCGTGACGAGCGCGATTCAAAACCGCGTCAGGATTTCGCGCGGCGCCTTACGGCGGCAAAGCCGTCCCGGATTTGCTTTTGACGAGCGCGACGTCGGCGCTGTTGAGGTTGCCGTCGATGGTAACATCGGAGCGGAAGTTGTCGCCGGTAACCACCTTTCCTGACCTGGACTTCGTCTGGCTGACGTCGGCGGAGTTCACGGCCGTATCCGCGGTGGTGTCGCCCAGCAACGCGCTCATTCGGACGGGAATGTCGGTCGGAGCCCCGCCAGCGGAGACGCCCAACAAATTGACGGTGATCGTCTGTGCATTATTGACGCCGGTGAGGTTTACGGTGGCCTGGTTTGTACCACTGCCACTTGTGCTCGCAACGCCGCCCGTGCCCGGGCTCACGGAAGCTCCCGTAAACGTGACAGGCGCGGCAAAAGTCATGACCACTTGAAAGTTATTACTCGCTCCGCCGCGCCTACACTCGATCGCGGTACTGGTGGAAGGAACGATCGGCGCTAACTTGATGTCGAACGTACCCGCTGCTCCATGGATTTTCCGAGAGACGGCGTTGACCAGCTGGGCTACGGGCGCGCAAGTGGCATTGCCGACGACCGTGTAACTGCTGTCGTCGGTGATATCGGAGGCATTATTTTGGGAGCGCTGTCCGGGATCGAGCCGATTGAAGTAGGTGCGAACGTTGAGACCCGCGAGATCCTGTCCAGCTGTGCGACCGACGTCGTCGGCTTTGCTCGCGCTGAGGGTCATCTGAATCACACCCGAAGCGACATCATAGCTGCCACTGATGTTGGTGGGATCGGTGATGCTGGTCCCCTGAGGCTGCGGGGTATTGGCATCTGGATTTGGTGGCTCAGGCGGCAAGGGCAACGGCGGTCCGAACTTGCCATACTCGTAGGTTGGCGTGCCGGCAGCATCAGTTCTCACGCCGACGTACCAGCGATCATGGGTCACATCGTTCGGGGGCAGGCTGTTCCAGACGATGAACCACTGGCTGTTGGGTGGCGGTGACGTGAGAAGCGAGGGCGCTACTTTGAGGGTGAAGACGAGTTTGTTCACGCCTGCGCCGAGGAATGGTTCGCCGATGAAGAGCTGTCTCACGTTGACGCTGCCGTCGACTGGCGTGTTTTGCCCGGAATCCTTATCCGTGCCGTCGGCGTTGAAATCGTTGATGACGAGCAGACCATAAGGCAGGTCGCACGGAGTTGGCGGGTCAACTAGTTCCGCCAGTAACGGGTGGCAGTAGGGGCTTTCCCCGACCGCATTCAGCGCGGTGACGACGTAATAGTTGGGGCCTGCCGGAAACGTCGTATCGACATAAGTATTTATATCTCCGGGGAGCGTCGCGATCGGCGTGACAAAAGGCCCGGTGGCGGCAGGCGCACGATAGACGTTATAGCCGGTGATGGGCGAACCGCCATTGTCGGGCGTCGGCCAGTTTAGTGTCACCTCCGTGTTGGCGGCATTGAGCCCGCCGCTCACCTTTGGAGCGCCGGCCCGCGTTGGCTCGGCTGTCTCTGCATCGTAGACTGCGAACATCCGTTTCCCGCCCGTCTGGCGCGTGATGAATGCCTTGGCCGTGAAAGAGTTCGGCCCGCCTGTGACGCAGCCGTCGATACAACCGTCTTCCCCGGCGATGAGAATGCGTCCCTGCTTGTCAATCGTCGCGTCAAAGAAGTCGAGCAGATTGCGGCAGGTGCCATCGCCGCAGATGCCGCCACGCTGGATGGGATCCCCTGGCGTGACGTTTTGGACCGTCCAATTCGCGCCGCCGTCAAAGGTGGTGGCGACGTAGAGATGCCAGATCCCGGGAAATTCCGGCTGATCATAACTTCCTTGGGTGGTCGTGCCGAAAAAAGTAAACGCCGCGCGGTCGGGATCGCCCACCACCACCGCCGGGAAAGCGGCGTGTTTCACTCCAGCGAGCGCGCCGATATCCACCGGAGTGGACCAATCCAAGCCCTTATTATTCGAGACAGCGATTCCAGGGCGGCCATCCTCAAATAGAAATCCGAGGTAGATCGTGTTGCTGCGTGCGGCTTTATCGCACGCGAAGGAATCGGGCGGACACCAGGAGACCCCCACTGAGGGATCATCAACGCCGGCATTGCTCGTGGCGCCTGGAATCGTCCGAACGTCCCAGGTGAGTCCATTGTTCTCAGACACCGCCACGGCCGCTTCGCCGCCAAAGACGAATGGCACGCCTCCGCTGGCGCACGCCTTGTCCGGAACGTAGGCGGTGCCATCCGGCGCGATCTTGATGTGACCGTGCAGCCCCGCGCAATCCAAGGCGGTGAACATCACGGTTTGAATTGGGAACGTGATTCCGCCATCGAGGCTCAATTGCGACGTCGCATCGCTGACACATTGCGAGGCATAGTAAACCGCGTTTGGATATATCAATCCCGGCGGCAGAGGGGTGTGGAAGACACCACCGCCGATGGTCTGGTGATCGAGACAGGAAGGGGCAGCTCCCTGGCTCGGGGAGAAGGTATCGCCATCGTCATCTGTAATCTCGATGGATGCGCCCGCTGGCGTCAGTCCCACAAGCTGTGAAACGAAGGTCCGACCGGTCAGATGATCGGTGAAGAGAAGTGGATCGCCGAAGACCCGCGGCGTGGCCGCAAGCACCAGCGGCATTTCCTCGAAGAGCGCGTCCGCGGGCGACGAACAATCATCGAATGTCACCCGCAGCATGAAGGCCAAAAATCCGCCGTAATAGTTTACGGTGCCTCCGTTCAGGATGGTGTTTTCGGTGCCGTCCAGGTTCTGGTTCTTGAATGTCTGGGTGCCGGTGCCGGTGGGGTGGGGAACATTTTCGGTCGTCCAGTTAACCCCGATGGTAGGTTCGCCCGCGTCGTTGGCCACTCCGGGTGGCGCGTAGTAGTTGAAAAACCGTGGCGTTCCTGCGACTGGCGTCGGTGACGGCGTTGGCGTTGGCGTTGGTGTGGGCACGCCGCCGATCACACTCGCGCTTCCGGAGTACTGATCGGCTGACGTGGCTGCGAAATAAACCACGTGCACAGAAAACACGCCGGTGCCAACGGCCGGGTTATTGGGATCAAGGTCGACCACCTCCGGCGGCGTTCCGCCCGAGGCAGCGGATCCGACCAGCGGCCCGGAGTTGTCTGCGCCTTTGTGGATAAAGACGTCGTAATCTGACAGGTCAGGGTCATCGGCACTAATGACAACGCGCGCGGTCTTTCCCACCCAATCGCCCGGTGTGCCAGACAAGGTGAGCGTGAATGTGTCGCAGTTTACACCCTCCACGCAGGTGCTTTCGTCGGGCGAGGGCGGAACTCCTGTCCCTGTGCCCACCCAGCTGATATTTGGACCGCCGGGATTGAGTGTTCCTGAGCCGGGAGTGGCTTCGGGCGCGGCCGGCGGCGGTGTAATCCGTCTCGTCGTCTTTTGAGCGTCGCGTCGGGGGTTTTCGCCCAGGAGATCGCTGAGGCCGCAGGTGAAAATAATGCCGCCGAGCAAGAAGAGGGCGCTCGCCAGACGAAGACGTGTTTTTGTAAGCTGTTTCATTGGATGGGTAAAGTTGACGTTTTAAAAGCCGGCGTTGAAACACTCGTGGTCGGCGGTTTCGTTGTAGGATATCGCCTCATGGCAATTTAGGTCAAGTACTAAACAATGTGTTTCTTATAAATCGTGCGCCGAAGCAAAAAGGGCCGCCTTTGAGCGGCCCTTTTTTGTCGTTTATCACAGTTATACCACCGCTGTTGAGGAACCCTTCGGCCGTATGACCTCACCCGATTAACGCCGATGAAACACGGATGCGAAGGGGCGCAGTAGCGGTACTTTCTTACTATTTGTTCGTGGCGACCCTTATCTCCTCGCTAGCTTCTTCGTCTGCTCCTTTCCGGCAATCTGACTTCTGACCTCCTCACTCCTGGCTTCCTGGTTTCCAGATTTTCTTCCTGATTTCCTAAGACGCAGAGAGATGTGATGGCTGAACCGGTATCATTGCAAAAATGTAATAATTTTTTACTACCTTTGTTGCAGAAAGCCGTCATAATCGGTGAAGTGGGCTTTTGCCACTCACCTCCTCGGCTGCGGCAGGTCCATTCTCCCTCGCCGAAACGATTAAAATATAAACTCTCAACCTCTCATCTCCATGCGTAAAAATCCTAGTCCTGAATCCGGTCTCTTTAGCCTGCGCCTTGTCTGCAGCGTCATTCTTATCGCCCTCGGCTGCTCGCTCGCGTTCTTGAGCTACGCCGCCGCTCCGCCCTCTGGCACCATCGCTCCTACTTCCTCGCCAGTGATGTGGACGGGAACAGCACCGGGCGTCCCGCCAGCGGTGGGTGGAGAGGCAGATTGCGAGGAAGGCGCCAACTGCGACACATTCCAGCTCACGATCTCGGGCGTGCCGAACGACTGGCTGGGCAAGCAAGTCAAAGTCCG
>JACCZO010000418.1 GCA_013695925.1 Chthoniobacterales bacterium | reverse complement strand
CGATGGTGCGGGGAGGGATTCCTTCCCGCACCTGGTCGCGGATGAATGTGCCCCCGCAGACTTTGTAGAAAATGTCGAGCTTGCTCGCGCTCGTCCGACGGAAGAGATCGGCGCGCGTCTGCCGGTTCAGTTCTGCCAGCATGTAAATGCCGAGGCCGGTGAGGTTGGTTCGCGCTTCGGGCGAGATCGTTAGGCTGCTGCCGCCGATGCTCCCCTCGCGCCACGGCCGAAACTCAACCCCGGGTGTGCCGATGCCACGGAGGTAGCGAGTGAAGTTCGCCGGGTCTATCCCTCGCGCGCCAATGCTTTGGAAAGGCCGCGGCCCTGGAATCCCGATCTCAGGCCCGCTCAATTCCCCGACCAATCCGGTCGCGATGTAGTAGAGCGGCGAAGTGCCGCGAGGAATGTTCGGCGAACTCGGGATCCAGCGCAGCCCGGTGTCGTCCCAGGTCATGCCCCGGCGCCAGCCGCGCATTTGCACGACGGTGAGATCGCAAGGCACCGACGTCCAATGGCGCCCATTCACCATCCGCGCCAGCTCGCCCACCGTCAGACCATGGACGTAGGGGATAGGAAACTCGCTCACAAACGAACGCCAGCGCGGCTCGACGGACGGCCCTTCCACCCGCAAACCGCCGACCGGATTTGGCCGATCTAGGACTACAAACGGGATTTTGTTTTCACCCGCCGCCTCCATGCAGCGCCCCATCGTGCTGATGTAGGTGTAGCTGCGGCAGCCGATGTCCTGCAAATCGAAGACGAGCACATCGATCCCGCGCAGCATCTCGGGCGTCGGCTTGCGCGTCGGTCCGTAGAGCGAATATGCCATCACCCCCGTCACCGGGTCGCGGCGACTTTTGACGTAGCGGCCCGCCTTTTCGGTCCCGTCGAGTCCGTGCTCCGGGGTGTAAAGCGCGACCAGGTTGCAATGCTTCTTCAGGAGCAGGCGGGTCTTGCTGCCAGCGGAATTGGCGCCGGTCTGGTTCGTGATCAACCCCACGCGCTTGCCTTTGAGAAGAGAATAATCGTGGCTCGCCAGGACATCGATCCCGAGCTCGACCGCGGCCTGGGCGCTGGCCAGGCAAAGCCAGAACGCCGCCAGCCTAACGATCCATTTTTTGTTTCGCGCGCGTCCCATCGCTCCTAAGGTCGGACCTTATGGAGAGCGCTTCAACGGGTCAACTGATCCTGACCGGGGTCCCGGGAACAGAACTCGATCGCGAGACCGCAGATCTTTTTCGCCGCGTCCAGCCGGGCGGCTACATCATTTTCGGGCGTAACATCGAGAGCGCGGTGCAGCTGCGTAAGCTGATCGACGATTTGCGCGACCTGAGCGTGATCGAGCCGATCATCACGCTCGACCAGGAAGGCGGCCGCGTTTCCCGGCTGCGCCTGATCGGACAGGAGCCGCCCAACGCGCAACAGCTGCGCGAGAAGGGCGATCCCGAGCTCGTTAGGCGCCACGGCGAGATCACCGGTCGGCTGCTTCGTTTATTTGGGTTCAATCTTGATCTTTGTCCGGTGCTCGACATTTCCTTCGACGACGAAGCCGACAACTCGCTTCGCGGCCGCTGCTATGGCGGCGACGTCGAAGAAGTCGTTAAGCTGGCGGGGGTCTTCAATGAAGCGCTGCGAGGGAAGGGGATCGCGAGCTGCGGCAAGCATTTCCCCGGCTACTCGGCCGCGACTGTCGACGCGCACCACGACCTCCCGCTGATCGGGCGCACCCGTGACGAACTGGAGGCGCACGAGCTCGCGGTTTTTCGCCGGTTCGCCGATCGCGTCCACAGCATGATGATCTGCCACGGTTGGTATCCCTGTTTCGAAGCGGAGAAAACCCCCGCTTCGCTCTCGCGCCGGATCGTGACCGACCTGCTCCGCGGCGAGCTCGGTTTTGCAGGGCTCATCATGACCGACGACCTCGACATGGGCGCGATTCTGAATGAATACGGTCTCGAAGAAACCATTCGCCGCGCGATCGGCGCCGGCAACGACCTGGCTATGATCTGCCATCGGGTGCCGGTGATCGAAGAAGCCCTCGGCTACATGGAGAAACTTCCGTCCGACCATCTCGAGACCGCTCTCGCCAGCGTCGCCCGGTTCAAATCGCGGCTCGCTCCGCCTAACGACTTCTCGGAGAGCGGATTTGCCTCCTTGAACGACGAGATCTGGAATCTGCGTGTGGCGGTGCT
>JACCZO010000413.1 GCA_013695925.1 Chthoniobacterales bacterium | reverse complement strand
CTTCTCGGAAGCGAAAATCACGATCGCGATAAAGAGAAGGCCGAGCACGATGGCGATCTGAATGGTCATGACAGATGTCCGCTTTACGCGGCAACGGCGGCCGCGCCAAGCGCATAGTAAAGGAGCTTCCCGCGCTTTCTTGCATGGAAAAAGTTCGCGAATAGGTTCGCCAGCGATGGCGGCGCGGTTGCAGAGTTACTGTCCGATGGCGGCGCAGCCTTGGCCGGCGGTGCGGCCTGAATGCGGACGGGCCTATAGCTCAGCGGTTAGAGCAGGGGACTCATAATCCCTTGGTCCCAGGTTCGAATCCTGGTGGGCCCAATTCATTGCCAGTTTTCCAATTGCCGATTGCCAAATTGTTACGTCTGAGCGGGCGGTGGATTCGGGTTGCGCTCGAGATCGCGCTTTTTAGTGCGCTCCTGCTCGCGACCCGCTGCGCGAATTACCGCGACGTCTTCGTTGAGGGCAAAATCTACTTTGTCGATGCCGATTCCTATTCGCGCATGACCCGGGCGCGCCTTGTCCTGGAGCATCCCGGTTTGGTCGTCAGGCAGCATACGTTCGAAAACTATCCGGACGGGATCAGTCCGCATACCACGGCGCCTCTGGATTACCTGATCGCGCTTCTCGCGGCCGGGCTGCGACCCTTCACCGCCGAGCCGCTCGACTTGGCGGGGGCGATTATTTCGCCGCTCCTCGCGCTCGGGGCCGGGTGGTTTCTCTGGTGGTGGTCGCGCCGAATGCGTTGGCCGGGCCGTTTTGCCCTCCTTCTCCTCTATGCCTGGAGTGCGATTCTGGTTCACGGAACCGCGCTCGGCCGGCCGGACCAGCAATCGCTCCTCATTGCGGCGCTGCTGGTGGCATTGGCCGGGGAAATACGGCTGCAAGAAAAACCGACACGGGAATGGGCGATCGCGAGCGGGCTGAGCTGGGGCCTGGCCTTGTGGGTTTCGCTTTACGAGCCGCTCATCCTCTTGCTCGGGCTCATCGCTTTGCTCGCGCTCACGGCGCGCGCACACCTGACGGTGCCTGCGCGCCGCTCCGGCTGGTGGGCTCTGCTCGGGGTTTTGTTCCTGGCGGCGCTGGTGGAACGGCGGCTGCCGGCCTGGCCCGGCGCCAACCCGTTTTTCGCCAACTGGGCGGGAACGATCGGCGAACTCCGGCCCCTTGGCCTAACGAACCCGGCTTGGCTCCACTGGTGCGGCGGCTTGCTTCTCGTTAGTCCGTTTTTCCTGTTCATGGCGGTGCGGCGTCGCCTTCTTCCCTGGACTTTCGCGGTTCTGCTGGCGCTCTCTTTTCTGCTCACGCTCGGGCAGGCGCGCTGGGGATATTTCTTTGCCCTCCTCTTTCTCTTTACGCTTCCCGCGCAGCTCATGATCGTTAGGCCAGGTTTGCGCGCCGTGGCGGCACTGCTGGTAACGCTTTTCCCGCTCCTCCTGTTCTGGGACAGGAGCTCCTGGCCTAACGAAGAAACGCTCGCGCGGCGCGCCGCCGAGCGCGGTGCGATGGTAGAATGGCGCGCGGTCGCGAGCTCGTTAGGCGGGGCCGAGCCGGGAGCGATCCTGGCGCCATGGTGGCTGGCGCCGGCGACGGCCTATTGGTCAGGACAACCGGTGGTGGCCGGCAGCTCGCACGAAAGTCTTCCCGGGATCGTGGCGAGCGCGCGCTTTTTCCTTTCCACTTCGCCGGACGAAGCGTCGCAAATCCTTCGGCAACATGGGGTGCGGTGGGTAATGACGGACGACAGCGACCGCGTCGCGGTCAATTCAGCCGCGATTCTGGGAGTTTCTGTACCGGCCGATGCGCTGTGCCGCACGCTCGATCATTCTCCCCGGCAGGTGCCTCTCTTTCTGAAAATTGTTGGTCGGAGTGGCCCTTGCACACTCTATGAAGTGCGTGATCTGCCTGAGAAATCCGTGCCATTAGGGCGGCGGGGCGTTGACAGATCTCCCTCAGGCTTCTAATAATGCCTCGTGTTAAAGAAATTCCTCCGGCAAAGACCCGCGCCCTCGGGCGAAAATTCATCGCCCGGCTCGCCTTTTGCTGAGGAGAACCCGGTTTCTTCTTTTCGGGAGGAAACACCTAAACAACCAATCCTGACCGAGCGAAAATATATGGCCGAACACACTGGCAGAGACGTCCTCTCGAAAGATGTCGTGATTAAGGGAAGCATCAAATTTCAAAGGGATCTCATGATCGACGGCAAAGTCGAAGGTGAGATCGACTCCGATGGCGTGCTGACGATCGGTGAAAACGCCGACATCAGGGGCGATATCAAGAGCAAGTCGATCATCGTTTCCGGCAAAGTGCACGGCAACATCACGGTCGCCGAACGCTGCGAACTCAAATCGCGCTGCACTTTGCAGGGCGATCTGAAGGCCGCTCGTCTCGTGATCGAGGAAGGCGCGACCTTCATCGGCAAGTCCGAAGTGACCAGCGGCAAGGCGCTGCCCAACTCGAACAGCGGGTCGACCCGTCCTGGGATCGTGCGGAATGATGAGTCTCCGGCACCGGCCAAGACGGCCTTTGCCGGCCGTCCCTAAGCGATAGCCCGCCGGCACCGCTGTGTCCAAGTCGCCTCCCAAGGTCAGTTTGGAGTGTCCACACTGCGGCTTTAAACAGATGGAGTATGTCGCGGCCAGGAGCGCGCTGTGCCGGCAGTGCGGCAAACATTTCGTCGTCGCTCACGCCGAGCGTGTCGAGGTCGTCAAAGCGACGCTCGAAATCGGCGGGATCGTGGCGGGGCAGTCGTTGCTGGAGCGAATCAAGGCGCTCTGGAACCGGCAACGCATCACTTCGGTGGCGTGCTTTGATTGCGGGACGGTCCAGGAACTGAACTCAGCCGCGGCTTCCACGATTTGTCCGTCGTGCAGCGTCCACATGGACCTGCGCGATTACAAGATTAAGACTTCCTTCAGCCGCTCCATTCGCACCCACGGCCAGGTCCATGTCACTGCCGCGGGCGACCTGAGCGGCAGCACGGTTGTCTGTCGTTCGGCGATCATTGACGGCAAACTGCGCGGCAGTTTGGAGTGCACCGAGAAAGTGGAATTCCGCGCGCCGGCCAAGCTGCAGGCCCGATTGAGCGCGCCCGAGGTGCTGATTGGCAGAAAAGCGGACGTGCAATTATTTCGGCCGCTCCAGGTCCGCTCGATTGAAATCCGGGGAAAAATGACGGGCGAGATCGTGGCCGAAACCGTCGTCACAATCCGGAGAACTGGATCGCTCGACGGCAACGTCGTGGCGCGCTCGATCAACGTCGAAAAAGGCGGGACATATTCCGGCCAGCTCATCATCGGCCAGAAGGATTGGGAGCAGGCGGAACTGATCCCGAGCGGGGAGGAAACGGCCAAACCGCGCGCGGCGGCGAAAGTGCGTCGTCCGCCGCCTCACCCTTTCGGGTTGCCGACGACCTCCTAGCTTGGAGTCAATGCAAAAGCTGCTTCCGCGCAGTCCTTACGAGCGCCTCGGGGGATACGTCCACCTGCCGCGTTTGATCGACAAGGCGCGTCTCCATCGCGAGGGATTGCTCGAGGGCTACAATTACAAGACCGTCGGCTTCGACAAGCATCTCCTCGCCTTTCTAAAGATCGATCCCGATGCCTTCGAGAAAGCGGCTAACGAACTGGAGGACGACGCCGCCATCCTCGTCTGGGTGCGCACGCAGGGAGTCGGTCATTCGCCGGAAGAAATCGA
>JACCZO010000412.1 GCA_013695925.1 Chthoniobacterales bacterium | reverse complement strand
GGCTGGAGCCCTCGCTCATTCTCGACGCTCACGCCTGGCCGCAGTGGGACTGCTGGATTCTTCCCTTTTATCTCTTCGCCGCCCTCGCCGCCCTCACCAGGCGCTGGTTTTGGTGCGGCTGCCTCCTCGCGGCCGGAGGAATGTTGAAGGGCCAGCTTCTTTTTGTGGCACCCTTTTTTGTCTTTTGGCCGCTTTGGCAAAAACGCTGGGCGCGCGCCGGCCACGTGCTGGCGGGCTTCACCGCGACCGCGGCCCTCGTGGTTTCGCCGTGGCTTCTGCAAACGCCCGCCGCCTGGGCTGCGGTTGGCGCAAGCGCGGTCGCCTTCGCCGCGTTCTTTAAGCGGCGACTTTCGCGCCATGCCTGGGCTTGGACCGCCGGGATCACCGGCATCGTCGCCTTCACGGTCGGCGCGATCGGCGGCGGCAGTTTTGCGTGGTTGCGGATCGGATTTCTCTACGGCAGCGAGCGCTACCCGTATCTGTTCATCAGTTCCTGCTACAATCTTCCCTCGCTTCTCTCCTTTTGGGATCTTTCGCTGAAGACGCCGTTCTGGTCGCCGCAGCTCGGTCCATTCCACTTCGTGGTCACGCTGCAATGGACTCTGCGGATTGTTTATCTCGGCGTCCTCGCACTCTGCGCGCTGGGCGCTGCTCGCCACGCCCGTGCACGCGACCCGCGACTCCTCATCGCCGTCATTACCCCCTGGCTCCTCATGTTCGCGCTCCTGGCACAGATGCACGAACGCTACCTCCTCTGGGGTGCGGTCCTGAGCGCGGTCGCCCTCGGGGTCAGCGTCCGTTTGAGCGTGATCCATTTCGTATTTTCCATCATGAGCGCGACCATGATCACGCAAGTGCTTCTGATGGACAAAAAGCTCGGCCCGACCCTCTCCACGATCGATTTCCTGGAGCGGATGCGGCCGGTCGCTTCCGGTCTGCTGCTGGTTTGCGTGGCGATTTATTTCCGCGAGGCGATCTCCCGTCGGGTGCCGCAATTCCGCGCCCCGCGCCGGGTGCGGGAACCGGAGCCGGGCAGACCGCTCGCGCTCGCCGTCGCGGGCGAGCAAGCCTAACGAATCGGGCGAAGGCGCCCGCGCGATCAAAAAAGTTGCCCGGCGCGGGGAGCGCTGTAAATCTACCGTCGCTCGATTTCCGGCGCGATTAGCTCAGTGGTAGAGCGCTTGCTTCACACGCAAGAAGTCGCAGGTTCAAACCCTGCATCGCGCACCATTATCTCTCCTGTCCCAGCGACCCGACGCGGAGCCGGGCTATTTGCCGAACTGGAATTCTTCCTGCTGCATGCGCGGATATTTTTCCGCCGCCAGGCGCAGGCGCAGAGCGCGCAACATGGCCAGCCCGCGTGGAACGCGCATGTTTGACGGACGGGCCAGGAGCGAGGAGCTGAGGCGTGAATTCAAACGGATGTTCTTAGTCATGCCAGCAATCTAAACTGCCAGGTCGGACATTTGCTGTCCGATAGACAAAAAAAATTACACCCTAAAAGTGCGGCCGTGCCGGCACCGGAAAAATTTCATCACAGTGTTTACGTGATTCTGCTCGATCCTGCGGTCCTGCAGCATCGCTCTGTTCTGCGGCTCAACCCGAAACGCGATTCTTCGCGACCGTGTCTTTACGTGGGGATGACCGGTCTCCCGGTCGAGCACCGTTTCGAGAATCACAAGCATGGCTACAAAGCAGCCTGGGTGGTGAAGAAATATGGCGTTCGGCTCTTGCCCGAGCTTTACGCGCATCTCAACCCGATGCCGTTCGAGGCCGCCGCGCAGATGGAAATGGACCTGGCGGAGGACCTCCGCGCCGAAGGCTATACCGTCATGGGAGGGAAATAGCCGGGCGCACCATCCAGCGCGGCGCCGGCACCCGTCGGCAAGGAAAATGAACGGGTGCCGGCCGCATCCCCCAGTCGTCGAAACCGGAGCGCGCCCCCTGGTGAGCGGCGCTTAACGCACCGGAACGAACGCGAGGGCGTTCAGATCTCCCACCGTTTCGCCCAATTCCCTGGCGACTCCGGTTGCCGCATTAATCACGACCAACCACCGCTGCCGCACACTGAGACCGGGCTCGCCTGAAGGGGGGACGTTGCCGCCGCCTTCAATTCCATAAAGCACATCCGTCTCACTGAAGTCCAGTGCGTTTACGTAGGCCGAGAGCCCGGTCCCGCCGATGCCGGTCGCATCTCCGGTCACCTTATCGTAGGTGAAGAGAGTCATATCGTTCGTCCCGTAGAGGACTCCGTTGGAGTCGGCGGCCAGACCGCCGCCGCGCTGCGGCAGCAGGTTTGTGTTCCCGAATTTCAGATCCAGTCCCGTCTCCTTGTCGACGCTGTAAAAGTACTTCGAACTGCCCGAGACCGCGTAGATGATGTAGGTGAAGGGGTCGATCGCGATATCGGAAAGGCGCGAGCTGAACGGCCCACCGA
>JACCZO010000395.1 GCA_013695925.1 Chthoniobacterales bacterium | reverse complement strand
CGTTGGTTCGATTCCCGCTCGCGTCCATCGTATAGCTGGTCGCCGTGCCGCCCGTCACTGCACCACTCGACAGTGTCCCGTTGAGACGGAACTTGGTCAACTGCGCATTCTTGTCGTACTCGAAGCCGTCTGCCGTCCCGCTCGTTCCGTTGCCGTCGCGTTGCGCGTATTTGCGCCGATTCACCTCGTCATAACCGTAATCGATCGTTTTGCTCACGCCCCCGGCAAAATTATGTGTGATCTTCGTCACCCGATTGATCGCATCGTAAGCAAAACTGCTCGCCGGGTTGCTCCCGGGCGTGCGCGTGAGCGGGTTCCCACTCTTGTCGTAGGTGTAGCTGACGACGTTGGCGGGCTCGGACATGCTCTTGAGTTGGTTGCGCGCCGTGTAGTCGTATGTATAAGAAGGATTTGCCATCCCTGGGAAGGTGACACTGCCACGATTTCCGTAGGCATCGTAGGCATACGTGATCGTGCGCTGGATGCCATCGCCGTAACTGCCGGTGCCCCAGGTCTTCTCGGTGTAAAGCGAACCGTCATCGTAGTAGGCATAATTGATGAACGTGTTGGTCGTGTTGCAGGAGAGGATGCGCGAAGCCGAGTCGTAGGTCAAGGTGCGCGGTTGGGGACTGCCAGTCGACCACGAATAGCTCGTCTCGCGGTTGCGCACGTCGTAGCCGAAAGTCTGGGTGTTGCCAGCCCGATTCTTAAATTGATAGAGATTCCCGGCGAAGTCGTAAAGCCAGGTCTCAATCGTGCTGTTCGGGTAGGTGGTAGTGACGAGCCGGTTCAGCCGATCGTAGGTATAGCTGTATTGGTTTACACCGGGATCAGTAAAGGTAGCCATTTTACCTGCCTTCGTCCAGGTGTAGAAGGTGACGGCTGCCGCAGTCGGCAATTGGCCCACGGTCTTTTGCAAAAGCCGGTTCATGTCGTCGTAGCTATTGTAGGTGATCGTCTGGTTGTTGGCCGGCAGCTCGGAGGTTTTATTGTTCGCAGCATCGTAGGTGTAGTCAATGGTATGGCCGTTGCTGTTGCGATTGGCTAGGATCGGGTCGGTCACATTGATCAATCGCTCTCGCGCGTCGTAATTGTATACCAAAGTAGCACCGCTGCCCGAGTCGTTGCCATTCGGGTCGGTCATGGTCTTGAGGTTGTCGACCTCATCATAGGTATAGGTAGTCTTGGCGGAATCCGTCGTCCCAATGGCAACAATGACCTGACGTTTTTGCAGATTTTCATCGTAAAGGGTCTGGGTGGCTTTGTTGGTTGGGCCCAGCAGGACGGAACGTGTGACGTTCGCGTCGGTATGAGCGAGGCCCGCGGCCGTCCCCCCGCGGTATCGTAATAAAGATCCGCCTCTCTTCCAACCGGGTCGATCACGCTCGTGAGTCGTTTGTAATCGTCGTAGTAGTAATATGTGTATGCGTATAGTGGCGTGGTGTTTAGCTGGATGCTCTTGTATTGAAGGGTGCCATCGGTGTTGTAGACGTAGCCGTCGGTGCTCTGCCCGCCGGGATGTTGAACGATCGTGACCTGACCGATCTCGTTGTAGCCGAATGTCGTTACATTGTTCTTCGGGTCGGTGATTGTTTCATGGTGATCGTTGACATCGTAGGTGTATCTCGTGGGATGGGGCGAAGGGCTGGGATCGCTCCCGGTGGCTGGCGGCGTGTAAGTGAGAAGGCGGCCATTGCTGTCGTAAGAGTATTTTTCCGAATCTGTCGAAGCGCCATTGGCCGCGGTGTTACTCGGCATGAAGTGGGTAAGCACCTGCCCAAAGCTATTGTAGGTATATGTCTCGATCCCGCCATCGGGATAGTCGATCTCGTAGGTAGTCATCGTCCCTGAGTTGCGCTTATAGGTCGTTTGCTTGCCCCGCTCGTCGATCACGTGGTCAAGGTAAGCGCCGGTCGCGTCGGTGTAAAAGTATTGGATCGTGGAGGCATCACCCGGGTGTGTGATTTTTTTTATTACCCCGGTCGGGAATCCACCGTTTAGCCGTTCAATACTTGTGACATGAGCAGGAACGTGAGCGTCGGCGATGGAGCTAATGTAACCGTCGTTATCATAGCCAAAGGTGGTCGCGTTGCCCTTGAAATCGGTCCTGGTTTTGAGCAAATAGCTTTTTGTGATGCCAGTTGTTCCCATGGTGGCTCCGTAGGTAAAGCTCCTGGTCGGATTTCCCGGTCCTCTAAAGAGATTGGTCCCGTCGCCGCGTGTCTCCGTCCGCGTCGACCCGCTGACGGTCAGTTGCGCAACGAGCGTGCCGTTGATATTCTTTTCCTGGTAAAGTTGACCATAAGAGAGCGGACTCGTCCGGACGAATATATACTTGATGTTCTTCATCGGGCCCGGATATCGAACATCCTGGCAGGTCTCAATGAGTGGGTTACCGGTGGGGGACTTGTTGGAGGTTTGGTAGGTGTAGCTGGCGGTTGGGACTGGCGATCCAATGTATGTGGCTCCTGTGAGCACGACGTAATTCACGTCACCGAAGGGCAGGGAGGTATACCCATACTTGACCCACTGCGTGAAATAGTTGGCTGCCGTGTACGTATCTACTTCAGAGACATAACCATTCGTGCCATAGGAGATGGTTAGATAGCGTCCGCCCGGCTCTTTAACCTTTGTCAGCTTGCCTGACGTGTAGGTGAGTGTCGTAATCTGACCGTGGGGATCGATGATTTGGTCCGGAGCGCTGATGACAAAATCCCACCAGGCCGGCTCACCAGCAATTGAATGATAGGTTGCGTCCTGCCAGAAGCGAATTTTGCCGCCGTCGGTCAAATTGAGGTACACGTAGGTGTCTCCGATGCCGCCGCCGAAGCGATCCGTGACCCCGGCTGGAGCAAGGTAAGGAGTGCCGATATTGGCGTCGAACGTCACTTTTCGGCCATCCGGATAGTTGACGGTGTACGAATCGGGCGCACCGGTGACATTTTCCGTTGCGCTACAGCTCCATTCGTATGAATGCCGCCAGCCCCCGCCCTGGCCGAAAACGCCACCGCCAGCCTGGCGACTGTTCATGATTCGCGCCCATTGCAAAGGGTAGGCTCCGACCGCTCCCGAAACCGTGAGATCGGGGATGATCCGCTGCGCGTTGGCAGTGTAGGGGTCGTAAGAGCAGCCGGTGGTGCTATTGCCATTAAACACGCCAGTGACGCCGGTGGGATTGTCTGCGCCTTGACCGGAAAGAGAGAGGGGAGCCAAAAATCCAGCCAAGGCGGCCAGAGCGATTGGACGGAGAGTAGAAGGAAATGGGATATTCATGTTCTGTGGCCCTGTTTTCTAATAGTCTCCGGGCAGGTCGGGAGGCGTATTCTCGGGATGAGCCGGATCAACCACCCAAAACTGGACAAAATTGGAATCGTCCGGCTGATGGACCGAAACGCGGCAGGCGCCAAAAGCATCGCCAGCTTGAAACTGAAGCGTCACTTTCCCCTCGCCGTCGACGATCAGGCCTTCTTCTGGCAGTGCGAGAGTCCCTGCATCAAGTGGTTCGGCCAGCATTAGCTGGCCCGCCAGTTCCACGGGGAACGCCACCGTAATAGTCACCGTCTGCTGGGGACGGAGGCCAAATCTTTCAAAGTCGGTATAGTGTTTCGCCGGCTGGAAAATGGCGTCGTTACCGTAATCGATCGTCGCCGAGATGGCGCGCGAGACGATCGGCTCGGGCACGTCATCCTGCGCGCGAGCAGAAGAAGAAAACAGAAGCAGACCGGTCGCCGCGGCAACCCCGGCTATTCCGAAGGGAACAGTTTTCATAGTGCATGCGTTTTGAGCCGTCGCTTCGCAGCCGTCAATGACATTTTATATTTATTTTGAGGGAGAGAATTAAGGTCGCGTCTAAACAATTTAACAATGTCACCATTCCGAAGTTTTTGGTTTTCGATTGCTTTGAAATGTCAAAAAGTTTAGACGCGACCCCGTCAGCCCCTCCCCCGTCAGCCCCTCCTTTCAGGCTTCCCCTTAACTTAGTGCCATTCTAGCCTGACCCCTACTCTTTTTCCCCTACTCTTTTGCCCCTTACTGTTTTCCCCATAAAGCGCACAGATTGCAGTACCTCCTTCAGGTCGGGGATATACTTTTTAAGGGTCTCAGCATCGAGCCCCCGCAGACAAATATCGACCGTGGTATGCTGATGAACGACCAAAATAAGCAAACAGTCGTAGGCCTTCGACTCAATTTGCCATATCGGCAGGCTGCCGTTTTCAGCCGAGTCGATCGATCCAATTCTTCGCAGATCCTCGATCGGTGAAGCCGTTTGCATGTCGGTAACCGTAGAGGAGTTCCACGGATCTTTTCGGTCGATCGGTTTGCCCGGGCCCGGAAAAAGCTTGCCGGGAACCCATGCTTTTACAGACAACTGAATCTCTGGGTGTTCTTCGTTCGCGTGACCAGGAAGGGTGAACACACGCACGAAATTCTTGCCTGTGTCATTCATCTTCGTCCACGGCTGCCAACCATGGGGAGATTCAAAAGCTACCGTAATACCTTCATCTATCGGTGGTCCTAAGCCAACCAGCGGTGCAAGGTGGTACTCTTTGGCAAGCGCAGAGCCGTGAGCGAAAAAAAGACAAGCGATGCACCAAAGAAGGCGTCCGCGTTGCAAAGACGAGTTGTACATACCATTAGAGACCGACTCGGTTTCAGTGCCCTTTCTTTTTGGGCTTCTTGCGGATCGGAACGTACTGCGAGAGGGCGCTACCTGCCTGATACCCTGGATTGCCCCAGCTCCCATTAAGCCCGTTGTTGAAGTAGGCGGTGTTCGGACCCGGAGCCACCGCTCGGGCGAAATACACCGGCTTTCCTGTATTAGGATCAATCCCAATGACCTGGCCTTGGCTGACAGGCCCGAGTGGACCATCGTTTGCAGATACATTCACCTCGTAATACTGCCATTGGTCTTCGGGAGGCACCATGATTTGGTCAATCGGAGTATGCTCTGTCGCCGAGTCGAGGTATGCATTCCCTTTATTATCATAGTGATCAACCCATAAGGTATGATTGACTTGATCGTTTGGGTAGCGGCCTTGATCAGTCCAACCCCTAGCAACGATTGTGCCTTCTTGCAGACCGCTACTCAGGCTGGCGCCTTGAAACCAGAAGTGAGTATATGGAACATCGTAGAATCGACCATCGGCGCCATACCCGCCGCCCATGATCTGACAGGTTCCAGCACATTGGTAAGGCTCGCCTGTGGGTTTATAAGCGCGAAACTTTCCACGTATGAGCGAGCCAAAGTACTCAGGGCCTCCGGGAACGTTATAGCTATAGTAATCACCGTGGTCCACCGGATCCGTCCCCATCGGGTCACTTGCATTGACTGGATTATTGGTGCAGTAGCGATAGAGATTGCCGGGGTCCCCGGCGAAGCCGATCGGGTCGGGCTGGAGGAAGCGGCCCCACTCTGCTTTGTAAAAGCGGTGGCGTAGATAGTATAACCCCAATTGGCTGTACCAATCCTGGCCGGTGTAGAGCAG
>JACCZO010000389.1 GCA_013695925.1 Chthoniobacterales bacterium | reverse complement strand
AATCGGCAGATCGACGACATCCGCGGCACGCTCTTCCGGCAAACGATGTTTGCCGAGTTTGAGAAAGTCATTCACGCGCTGGAAGAGAGCGGTGCGGCTCTGACCTTGGAAGTTTTTAAAACCGAGTATCGCAAGTTGCTCGCGGCCTACTTCGGACCGGACGTGGTGCTCGATCCCGAACTCGACCTCGAGTGCCTGCGTATCCCGCATTTCTATAACGCCTTTTACGTTTACAAATATGCCACCGGCGTCTCGGCCGCGATCGCGCTCGCGGAACGCGTCCTCTCGGGAGTTCCCGGCGCGGTCGAGGCCTATCTTGGTTTCCTGAAATCGGGCGGCTCGAAATTTCCGCTCGAGACTTTGCAGGCGGCGGGAGTCGATATGCGAACGCCCGCGCCGGTCGAGAGCACCCTGGGTTTGTTTGACCGGCGTTTGCGCGAACTCGAAGCGCTTCTCTAATTCCAGCAAAGGGGGAGCCGCCTTTGCGCGGCGATTTGCAGCGCGCCTGAACAGCGAGAGCATCATCTTTCGGGGCGCAATGGTGCAGGCCCTTTTGTAGCCGGGGTCGCTGACCCCGGCCGCTCCAAGCTCGCGGGATTGCCGCTGGCCGGGGTCGCCGACCCCGGCTACAACTGCCCGATGCAGCGCGCCGTAGAACTCGTGATCGACGACATCGCCTTTGGCGGCAAAGGAGTCGGGCGCAACGAGGGAAAAGCGGTCTTTGTTCCGTTCACGATCGACGGCGAACGGGTCACGGCCCACGTCGTTAGGGAAAAGAAATCCTTTGCCGAAGCCGAGCTCGTGCGGGTGACGGAAGTGTCGCCGCATCGCGCCGCGCCGCGCTGTCCCTACTTCGGCCGCTGTGGCGGGTGCAGTTACCAGCACATGGAGTACGAGCACCAGCTGCACTGGAAATCGCGCCAGGTGAAGCAGGCCCTCCAGCGGATCGGAAAATTTCGCGAGCCGCCGCTGCGCCCGATTGTGCCTTCGCCGCTCGATTACGATTATCGCAACCGCATCACCGTCCATGTCAAGGATGGGATCGTCGGCTTCTTTCGGCACGACGCCCATCGTTTGATCGACATCGAGCGCTGCCCGATTGCCGCGCCGGAAGTGAACGGGGAACTAGCGGCCTTGCGCGCGCGCCGGCCGCGCGACGGGCACTACACTTTGCGCGCCGGCCATGGTCCGCGCGTTTTTTCGCAAACGAATGACGCCGTCGCGACGCACTTGGCCGATTCAATCGCGGGCTTGATCCCGCCCGATCAATTGCTCCTGGTCGACGCCTATTGTGGCGCGGGTTTTTTTGCCCGGCGTCTACTCGATAGATTTCCGCGTATCGTTGGGCTCGACTGGGACATTCACGCCATCGCCGCTGCCCAGGCGAGCGCAACCGAAGCCGAGACCTATCTCGACGGCGACATCGCGCCCCAACTAGCCGCCGAACTGACCAACGCCGATCCCGGCCTTACGACCGTGATAGTCGACCCGCCCGCCACCGGCCTCGGTTCGGACGTGCGCGAAGTCCTCCGCCAACGTCCGGTCGCGACGCTCCTTTACGTCTCCTGCAATCCGCCGACCCTTGCGCGCGACCTGGCCGATCTCGGTGCGGTTTACCGTCTGGAAAGTGTTACGCCTTTCGACATGTTCCCGCAGACTGCCGAAATCGAAGTCCTCGCGCACCTCTCGCGGTCCGGGTAAGCCGGCTCGGTTTCCGAGAAATTACTTGCCCGGTGTGGCGATGCATCGGTAACTCCAATCGCACCACTCATGGCTGAATCTCTCATTGAGCGCCGGGTGTGCATCGGCCCCGTAATGTCGATTGGAAACGGGCTACGGCCCTGCTAAATGGCGATTGGGGTGGGCAAGGCGTACGTCATCGGCCTCGCCTTTGTGGCGGCGGGGTTTTCCTCCTTCCCGCTCCTCCTTGCGGTCGGCGCGCTGCACGCCGTCGTCGACTTCAACCACTTCATCGTCTGCGCCCATTTCTCGCGAAGGCAGGCTACACTTATAACCTTGGCGCTAATACTGTGACGCTCAGCGCGAAAAAACGCCATAGGCGTCAACCCACGGTTCCGTAACAATGTTGTTACTAATAATGCAGAACTTGTAGACTTTTAAAAGCTTGTTTGCCTGAGCCGCTACGAATCAAATCATAAGATGCGCATAATTACTCTCGGCACGCACCCTCGGACATCGGTCGCCACTTACGGTACCGCATTGTTTTTTCTCATCGGCGGACTCTTCGCGAGCCCAGTCTTCGCTCAGGCTCCACGAATCACCTCCGTTACTCCGCAAGTGGCCACCCGCAGCGGGATGGTCGTGATCGCGGGAGATCATCTCGGAAGCAAAAAGAATGCTTCCATACTCATTGGCGGCCAACCAGCTTGGGCGACGACTTGGAACGACCGTCAGATTACCGCTTACGTTCCGGAGTCCACCGCTCTCGGGCCCGTGCCCGTGCAGCTGACAGGCAATCTTTCCAGCGCGACCGGTCCTACTCTGACGGTGCAGGAGAGGAAGCCGGAGCTACCCACCGCTCAAGGCACCGTGGCCTGGCGTTTCGAGGTTTTGGCTAACTACATCAGCCATCGCGCTGATGTGGGTCGGGACGGAACAGTCTATTTCAACGATTCATCGGGTTTCCTCTACGCCTTGACCCCGGCGGGTGCGTTGAAATGGGTTTACGATGGCGAAAACCTCGGCTCTTCCGGGCCCACCGTCGTGGGACGGAACGGAACGATATATTTTGGCGTCGCCGCCCCGGACGCCGCCATTCACGCCGTCAATCCAGATGGCACCGGAAAGTGGATTTTTCCCGCGCCGGATTCCCAAGGGCCGGTCGGTGGACCGGGCATAGGTCCTGATGGAAACATATACGCAGTCTTCGACATTGGCGGCTCCATCGGTGCGGTATCGCTCACACCCGACGGGACTTTGCGCTGGAATAACCTCGGGGAGCCGCGCGTCGGCGAGTTTGGCCAAGTCGGCAGGGAACTGGTCTTTGGCGGGGGGAATGTTTATTTCACTTCGAAGTACTATGGCGATGTCTACGGATTCGAGCTTACTCAAGGCACACAACGATTTTACACTAACATCGGCACGGCTCTACAGGCCGCGACCAGTCGGAACGGGACCCTCTACGTTCCAACCGGATTGAGGCTCAATTCCTATTCGAAGACTGGTCAGTTTCGATGGTCGTTCTTTGGCGACGAACAACCGCCGACTAATGACCTGACCGCGCCGGATGTCAGCAGCCGGGACGGCAACATCTACATCAATCGAAATCTTGGCGAACTTTACTCGCTGACGCCGACTCCAACGGTGCGCTGGAAAGTGAGCAGCTTGCTAGCGCAGGGGCCGGTTCCCGGGCCGATCGTGAGTCCGATTAATACGCTGGTCTTGATGGGCGGGCAGGAAACCTATGGCATGCCGGGTCTGATAAAGGCTTTCTCCACCGCCGACGGTTCGGTTCTTTTCTCGATCTCGATTCCCAAGGAGCCGGACGGCACCTGCGCCGTGCCATACGCGCGCGCGCGTTTCACGCGCACGGGTGATCGGGCCTACATCCCGGCGGTGCAACTGTGCGTGGTGCCGCAACAGTATCACTCCTGGCTCTACGCGATCGATATCACGCCGTAACGGAGATCGGTGGCACGGTCGCGTGGGGACGGATCGCCTGGCTAAAGCTTCGTGCGAGATTACCCCGGCATTCGACCGAAACCAGCTTGCCCGCGCCTCCAAGAAGGGCAATAACACGTGGCCTGCGAAGAAGAAATTTTCACTTCGGTGCGAGAGGCTGCAGCCTCGGAATAGTTTTATTTTTCGCGCTCATGCCTGCGCTTCGCGGCCAGGATGCCGTCAAAGCGCGCGCAAATCTCGCTTTTTTGAAATCGGCTATCGTGGAGGGCGATGCATCGTCATCGCTGTGTTTGAATCTCGGCAACGGAGCGTTGCCCTCCAGATTCCGCCGCATGGCCAGCGGAAACAATCACGCGACGGCGGACAAAATCACTTGCTCCGCAGGGCGACGCGAGGGTAACTCCCCTCGCACCATTCATGGCTGAACCACTAATTGTAGCGCCGGGTGTGCATCGGCCCCGTAATGTCGATTGGAAGCGGGCCGCGGCCCTGCTTTATGGCGATTGGGGCACGAGCAAGGCCTACGTCATCGGCCTCGCCTTCGTCGCGGCGGGGTTTTCCTCCTTCCCGCTCATCCTCGCGGTCTGCGCCCTGACCGCTGTCGTCGGCTTCAATTACATCATCGTCTGCGCCCATTTCCCGGATGGCGGCGGCGTTTATTCCGCGGCGCGTTCCCAAAGCCGGTTTCTCGCCTCCGTCGGCGCGCTCCTTTTAATCGCGAATTTCATCGTGACCGCGGCGCTAAGCGGGTGGGCGGCGGTGAGCTATTTCGGCGTGCCGCCCGAGTACGCGCGGATGGCCACCATGCTCCTCATCGTGGTGGTCGGCGCGATCAATTTCTTCGGCCCCAAACACAGCGGCAGCGTCTCGATTTACCTCGCCATCCCGGCGGTGCTGACGGTGCTCATCATCATCGGCTTGAGCAGCGGTTACCTGACCACTACCTATCTCGAGCCCCGGCACGCCAATGTCGGCGTGGCTTGGACGCAATTTGTCGGCGTCATCCTCGCTCTCAGCGGCGTCGAGGCGGTGGCGAATATCACCGGCGTGATGAAACTCGATCCCGGTTCGACCCCGGAGAATCCCAAAGTCACGCGCACGGCGACGAAGGCGATCATCCCAGTCGCGATCGAGGTCGTGCTCGGGACCGCGCTCCTCGGCTGGGCGATGCTGTCGATGCCGAAAGTTTTCACCCCCGAACTGACGAATCACGCGGAAGACA
The DNA here is from genome assembly GCA_013695925.1 of Chthoniobacterales bacterium. Taxonomy (GTDB): domain Bacteria; phylum Verrucomicrobiota; class Verrucomicrobiia; order Chthoniobacterales; family UBA10450; genus Palsa-1392. The sequence continues at coordinate 1,323 of JACCZO010000389.1, read as the reverse complement.
TGCTCCGTTTCCTCGGCGAACACTACGGCTCGCTCGTCGTCGCGCCCTGGTTCGGGAGCGCTTTCGGCATCTTCGTTGGCGTCGTCTTCGGTCTGCTTCTTTTCAGCGCGGTCAACACCGCGGTCGTCGCACTCATCGGCGTCATCTACATGATGGCGCAGGACGGCGAAATGCCGAAGCAACTGGCGCGGCTGAACCGCCACGGGGTGCCGCGCATCCCGCTCTATGTCGCGATAGGGATTCCGATTGTCGTCCTCTTGGTGACGCAGAAATTCGAGGCCTTGGCCGGTCTCTACGCCATCGGCGTGGTTGGCGCGATCGCGGTCAATCTCGGATCGTGCACCTTTAACAAACGGCTCACCCTGACTTGGTACCAACGCCTGCTCATGGGCGTGACTTTTCTCATTCTCGCCGTCGTCGAGGTGACGATCGCGAAGACGAAACCGGACGCGCTCTTTTTCGCCATCTGCGTCCTGGGCATCGGCCTCGCGTTGCGCGCCTACTCACACAAGCTTTCCGGGCTCAGAACCGTCACGATGACGAGGGAAGTCGCGGACATGGTGGTGCCCGACCTTCCCGCGACGATGCGGCCGAAGCTCGAGGAGGGGCAAAAAATCATGGTCGCGGCGCGCGGGATCAACCCGGTGCTTAACTTCGCCTTGGAGGAAGCGGCGTTGCGCAAGGCGGTCCTCTGCGTCGTCTACATCAAGGAAATCGCGGTTTATTTTGCCGGGGCGCCGGCGCTCGTCGGGAGCGCGAAATGGAAAGATGACGCCCAGGCGCGCGCGATCATGTCGCTCATGCTCAAGGAAGGCGAAGAGCGCGGTGTCTGCGTGCAACCGGTTTATGCGGTGAGCGAGGATGCTTCCGCTACCATCCTCGATCTCGCGGCTACGTTAGGCGTGGATTACATCATTTTGGGCGCGTCGCAGCGGCGCACCCTGGCTGATCTCCTTCGCGGCAGCGTGGCGACGCAGATCGCGCAGGATCTGCCGGAATCCATTCGGCTCGTCATTTTCGGGTAGGCGGTTCCAATTGGTCCCATTCCTCCTATACCTCCCATGGGACCTATGCGACGAATAGGAATTATGGGTGCGCTCAAAGTCTTGATTGCCGATTCGATCTCGACGCGTGGTGGCGAGGAACTGGGCGCCGATGGAGCTCTCGAGGTCGTCGTCCGCACGGGACAGAGCGAAGCCGAACTGGTGGAGTTGATCCCCGCCTTCAGCGCCATCGTGGTGCGCAGCCAGACGAAGGTGACCGCGCGGATCCTGCAGGCCGGCACGCGCCTGAAGGTGGTCGGTCGCGCCGGGGTGGGCGTGG
>JACCZO010000376.1 GCA_013695925.1 Chthoniobacterales bacterium | reverse complement strand
GTGCTCTGGGCCCGGCGCTGGAACATGATCGAGGTCTTCCTTCTCGGCGCGCTCGTTAGTCTGCTCAAGCTGGGCAAGCTCGCCACTCTCACGCTCGGGACGTCGTTCTGGGCTTTTATCGCGCTGATTGTTTGCCTAACGGCGGCGCTGGCTTCGATTCATCCCCGCGAACTCTGGGCCCGACTGGAGATGCCGGAAGCATGAACGGGTTCGCTCCCGATTCCGCGGCCGCGCGCGGCCTCGCGCTTTGCCATGTCTGTTACCTGGCGACGCCGGTGCGCGAGGAACGCTGCCCGCGCTGCGCCAGCCGGCTCCACCTGCGGCTGAAGGAGAGCATCCAGCGAACCTGGGCCCTCACCTTCGCGGCGGTGTTGCTTTATTTCCCGGCCAACATGCTCCCCGTTCTGCGGGTGGAATCGTTCGCCGGCGATCAACAGAACACGATCATGGGCGGGGTGATCGAGTTCTGGCAACATCGCGATTACCCGGTCGCGATTATTATTTTTGCGGCCAGCGTTTTGATCCCGGTCCTGAAGATCGTTTCGATCGCGGCGCTTTGCCTCGCCGCACACTCCGGGCGCCGGCCCCGGGAAATGACCCGCCTCTACCGGGTGACGGAGTTCGTCGGGCGCTGGTCGATGGTCGATATCTTTGTCGTGGCCATCCTCGTCGGAGTGGTGCAACTTGGGTCCACCCTTTCCATTCATCCCGGCGCCGGCGCGCTTTCCTTTGCCGCGGTCGTGATCCTGACGATGTTCGCCGCCATGAGTTTCGATCCGCGGTTGATTTGGGATGCCGCGGCGCACGCCCCGTCCGATAGTTCGCCTTCGCACTGACCATGTCCGAGCATTCTTCAACCACGGAGCCGCCCTTGAAACCGGTCGTCAAAAAAGGGCGCCGGTTTTCGCCGATCTGGATCATCCCGCTCGTCGCCGCTGCGCTCGGTCTCTGGCTGGCCTGGCAATATTATGCCGCGCGCGGCCCGGAGATCACCGTCCGGTTCGAAACGGCTGAGGGCATTGTCGGCGGCAAAACTCCCGTGCTCTGCAAGAACGTCAACATCGGCACGGTCAACAAAGTTCGCCTAACGAAAGACCTGAAAGGGGTCATCGTGACGATGCAGATGACGAGCGAAGCGACCGATCTCCTGACCAAGGACACCCAGATCTGGGTGGTGCGTCCGCGTTACGGCGGAGCATCTGGTGTCTCGGGCTTGAGCACGATCGTCTCCGGCAGCTACATCGAGCTCGAGCCGGGTCTTTCCGACGAGCCACGGCGCGAATTTGTCGGCCTGGAAAATCCGCCGGTTACCCCCAAGGGCGTGCCGGGATTGCACATCACTCTCTTTACCGATGAAGCCGGCAGCATCGGACCCGGTGCGCCGATTCTCTACAAAGGGCTGAGCGCGGGAAAAATCGAGACCCGAATTTTTCACCCGGAAAAGGGCAATGTGGAATTTAGCGCTTTTATTTCGAAGGAATTTTCCGCGCTCGTCCGCAAGAACACAAAGTTTTGGAACGCGAGCGGGGTCGATCTTTCGCTCGGGGCGGATGGGCTGCGGCTCCATACGGGCTCCCTCGAAACTCTTCTCCTCGGTGGCATCACGTTTGATCAGCCGGAGGGTACTGGCACCAGCGATGCCCCCGCGGTCGCAGACGGAGCGACCTTCCTGCTCTACGGCAGCCTTGCGGACACCAAGAAATTCGAGATGCAAAACAGCCTGCCCTACCTCCTTCTTTTTTCCGACAGCGTGCGCGGCCTGAGCGACGACGCGCCGGTCGACTTCCGCGGGGTGCGGATCGGCACGGTCAAGGGCGTTTCCTTCAAATATTTGCCTAACGATCCGGAGCGCCGGGTGCCGGTCCTGGTGCAGATCGATCCCGGCCTCATCACCGACTTGCCTACGGAGAGCACCGAGCCCGCCGAGGAATTCGTCGCGAAAGCGGTGGCGAACGGTTTGCGCGCCAGCCTCAAGACCGGCAATTACCTCACTGGCCAGATGTATGTGGACCTCGATTTCGACAAAAGTGCGCCACCCGCCAGTGTGACGGAAATCGCCGGCTATCGCATCCTGCCCACCGGCGGCTCAAGCCTCTCTGGGATGCTCGACAAGGCCTCCGCCCTGCTTGATAAACTACAGGCTCTGCCTCTCGAATCCACGATCAAGGAAGCGACTGAAACTCTCGCCACGATCAAGACGACGGTGGCCGGGCTGGACAAAACGGTGAACGGCTACGGCGAAAACGGGCCGCTGTACCAAAAGCTCAACGAAACCCTGCAACAGCTCGACGACACGCTGCGCTCGATCCGCGCACTCTCCAACACGATCGAGCGCAAACCGAATTCCCTCATCTTCGGCAAGCCCGGGAAGGTCGCCCCGCCCAAGGGCTCCTCGCCTCCCTAACGATCAGGTTTATGAAGCTCAACCAGCTCCGTTTTTTCCTTTGCGGCGCGCTCCTCGGCCTGCTCACGGCCTGCGGCGGCGGCGGCGCCAGCTATTACCGGCTCGATGCCACCGCGCCCGCCACCGGTGGCGGCCGTTCCGGGTTAAGCGTGGCGGTCGGGCCGGTCTCACTTCCGAGCTACATCGACCGGTCGGAAATTGTTTTTGCCACTGGGACTAACGAATTCCAGGTTCCGGCCGACGCGCTCTGGATCGGCTCCCTGCAGGAAAACATCAGCCGCGCGGTCGCCGCCGATCTTGGGCGCCTTCTGGGTTCCGGCAACGTGCGGGCCGGCTCGGAGCCGAGGTTCAACCCGCGCTATCGCGTCGCCCTCGACGTGCGGCGATTCCACGGCATCAGCGGCCAGGGCGCCATCCTCGACCTCAGTTGGAGTATTCGGAGCGGCAACGGCGAGGTGATTTCCCGGCACAGCGCGGTCTTTCACGAGCAGATCGTCGGTGATGGTTATGGCCCGCTCGTCTCCGCCGAGAGCCGCCTCCTCGCGCAAGCGGCGGATGCGATTGCGCGCTCATTGCGCTAGGCACGAGCGCATTTCCGGGTAGCGCACACGTCTCGTGTGCTGGTCCCGCTGTCTCAGCGGGACGAACTTTCGGCAAAGCGCGTGTGACCCGGGCGGTTTCACTGCAGGAAAAGTTCGCGACGGCGAGACACCGTCGCCAGCACCCCCGGACGGGTGCGCTACCCGGAGGCATGAAACCACGTTTGCGTTGCGTGACCCGCTCCGATAACCTGAGCCGGCGATGGCAAAATCTGGTCTCGGCAAAGGTCTCGGCGCACTCATCAGCGCTTCCCCTGCCCTGCGTTCACCCGAGCCGGAAACGGGCGAGCGCGTGCAGCAGATCAGCCTCCTCCAGATCGTGCCCAGCCCGCTCCAGCCGCGGCGCGAATTTGAGCGGGCCGCGCTCGAGGAGCTGATCGATTCCATCCGCCAGCGCGGCATCATCCAGCCCCTGATCGTTAGGCAGGCGAACAATCAATTTGAGCTGATCGCCGGGGAACGGCGTTGGCGCGCGGCCAAGGAAGCGGGGTTGAACGAGGCCCCCGCTATCGTTAGGCAGGCGACCGACCTTGAAGTCCTCGAGCTGGCCCTGATCGAAAACCTGCAGCGGGCCGACCTTAACCCGATCGAAGAAGCACAGGCTTTCGCGCGGCTGGCCAACGAATTTGGGATGCGCCAGGAAGAGATCGCGCAAAAGGTCGGGAGGAGCCGGGCGTCGATCGCGAACGCGATGCGCCTGCTCGATCTCGACCCGCAGGTCCAGACCTGGGTCGTGCAGGAATTGCTCTCCGTCGGGCACGCCAAAGTGCTGCTCGGATTAAAGGGGCACGACGAACAGCGCCTGCTGGCGGAGAAAATATTGCGGCAAAGCTCGACCGTGCGCACGACCGAACGAATGGTCGCGCGTCAGCTTGGCAAGCAGGGCGGCACCCGGCGACTGAAACGGGCCGCGGCCGAAAATTCGGCGGCCGTGAGCGACCTGGAAAACCGGCTGCAACAATATCTCGCGACCCATGTCACCATCCAGCACGGCGAAAAACGGGGCCGGATCGAGATCGAGTATTACGGCGCGGACGACCTGGAGCGGGTCGTAACGCGGCTCGGCCTGCCGCCCGATGCCTAACAAAAAGAAGCGGCCGCACCGCCGCCCCAACCTCGCCCCGGCTCGGAAGACGACGCTCGCTTCGCAGTGGATGCGTTATGGCGGCTACTCGTTTCTCGTCGCGGCGCTTTTGCTCGTTAGTCTGTTTCTTTTCCTGCGTCCGCGCGGGCCTCGTTATGGCGAACCTTGGAAAGAATTTTCCGGCGACAAGGCGTTTCGTCATGTCCAGAGCCTGGTCGCCCTCGGCCCACGACCGCCGGAATCGGAGGCGAGCAAAAAGGCGCGCGCTTACATTCGTGAACAGCTGGAGGCGACCGGCTGGCAGGTCATCGATCAACCTTTCGCCGCCCAGACTCCGCGTGGGACAACGCAATTTGTGAACGTGATCGCGCGCCGGCCCGATCAACCGGCCAACCAGAAGCTCTTTTTCGTCGGTTCGCACTACGACACGAAGACCTTCGATTCGATCCGCTTCGTCGGAGCAAACGACGGCGGATCGAGCAGCGGCGCGCTCCTCGAGCTGGGGCGGGTGCTCGACCAACATCCGCAACTGGCGGCGCGGATCGAGCTGATCTTTTTCGACGGCGAAGAAGCCTACCAACGTTTCAGCAGAACCGACGGGCTTTATGGCAGCCGCTTTTTTGCCGAGAAGGCTCGCAAAGCGAAACGCGTCCCGTTCTACGAGGGCGGAATCGTCTGGGACATGATCGGCGACCGCGACCTAACGATCACTTTGCCGCCCGACTCGCCCGCCAAACTGGCCCAGGGAATCTTTGCCGCCGCCGACGCGCTCCAGGTGCGTGAGCATTTCACCTACCTGAATGACGACATTCTGGACGATCACACGCCCTTCAATGAAGTGGGCATCCCGACCATCGACCTGATCGATTTTGATTATCCACCCTGGCACACGGCCGGTGACACGATGGACAAGCTGAGCGCGGAAAGCCTGCAAATCGTCGGAACGGTCACGCTCTATTTTTTGGCGGAGCGCGCATTCCAGTGAGGCGGGTCTTGATTCTCCTCCTCGTGCTCGGGCTCGGAGCAGGGACGGGGGAATACCTGAGCACTTCCTTTGCTGCCAGAAAATGGCTCGGCCATCTCGTTAGGCGAGGCGATTTGCAGGCGTTGATCGGGCGACGCGGCATTTACGAGAACGATGTCGAGCGGGCCTGGCAAGCCGAGCTTTTTGCCGTCGGGGCCAATGCGCAGGAGATCGGGCCGGCGATCGCCGCCCAACAGAAGGGCGCTATCCTGCAAAGACTGGTCGAGCAGAAAAGGACAACCGCGGCCGCGGCGGGCGAGCCGGTCGATTCGGCCTCGGTTGCGCGGGAAACTCAATTGCTGCGCGATCAATTTCGCGAGGAAAAAAACTGGCAGCAGGCGCTCTCCGGCGCGGGCCTTACCAGGCGCGGCCTGCAACGAGAGGTGGCGAGAAACCTGGGCCATCGCAATTGGCTCGAAAAACAAATCGCGCCCCGGAT
>JACCZO010000368.1 GCA_013695925.1 Chthoniobacterales bacterium | reverse complement strand
ATGCTCTTGCGCGCCTTTGGTGGTGGGCCGAAATCACCCATGATCCGAACGCTCCGCTTGGAGCACCTCAACGCTATGAGAGGACTCGCAATGTCGCCAACCGACAGTCACTAATTCTGTGGTTCGTGGACACTGCCTTTTCGGGGCATCGCCCGTTAGCGCAAAAACTGTCGGCACTCCAACAATCCGCCGGTCTCAACGATGCCGCGCAGAAACGCCTGTGTCGCAGTGTCAACCGCCTTGCCCGTGTGATCTGTCTCGATGCCGCTCGCACAGATGACAACGTGGACGCAATTTGCCAGCGCGCGCTACAGGTCAGTCAGCTAATCTAGTCGCAAGAATGCTTTTGTGGCACAAACAAACTGCGCGCAATAGATGCCGACGCGGTGGCTAAGTATCCGCATTCAAGGATTCGCTGTCGCGATTTCGCAATGTCCAACGCTTGGTCGCCTTATCTTGTTCCGCGACCTCCTCAGCCTCGAGTAGACTTAGCATGGTTCGACTAATGTGTCCCTCGTGGCCGATATGGCCTTGATATATTCCCAGCTTTCTACCGATTTCTGCATTAGTGAGCCCGCTCGGTGAACCCGCGAGCAATTCGTAAATTGCGCCCTTGAGCTCAGCCATTGCGCGCTGCGCCCGGGTGTAAAGAGAATGGTCCATGATTCTATATGGCGCGATCACCGAGCCTAAAGCAATAACGATTCGATGTCTGACATTTTTGAGAAGGAGAAGCGATCGGAGGTGATGGCGCGCATCCGCGGCAGCGGCAATAAGGACACCGAGTTGCGGTTGATTACGTTGCTTCGATCGCAGTACATCAGAGGATGGCGGCGCAAAGTCGGCTTGTTTGGAAAACCCGATTTTGTCTTTAATCGCGAACGCGTCGCTCTTTTTGTGGACGGATGCTTTTGGCATCGGCATGGCGGCTGCAAGTTCAGCTATACGCCGAAATCTCGACCTGATTTTTGGCTGCCAAAATTCGAGCGAAACGTCATGCGCGATCGCTTGGTCACGCGAACGCTCCGTAAAGCTGGATGGAAAGTTGTGCGAATCTGGGAATGTCAGCTCACGACGAAGAAACAGGCGCGCGTCGTCGCTCGGATCAGGAAGGCGCTGAAGAAAGTAGGAAGTCGAAAGGCCAAAGTATAAAGAGGGCGGGCGGGACGCGGTTACTGGGGGCGGGCCCACCCGCGTATTCGTTCCCGGTTATTTGTTCCGGGGAAAGAGGGGAGGAAACCGCTCGGTAGAATTTCCCATTGTCGCAGCGCGTTTTGGGTTGAGGTGAAATCGCTCTGGGGCGAGGATCGACTTAATGAGCGCAACTGAAGCAACGGCAGAAGTTTTCGTCACCGCTTTCAGAGCATTGAAGCGCAGGGAACGAGAAGCGGTCCTGGAGAAGCTGCTGGCGGATGCGGACCTCGCGCAGGATTTGGCCGATACGCTCGTTCTCGAGTCCCGACGGCACCAGCCCCGCCAACCCGTGCGGAAAGTGTTGAAGGATCTTGGAATCCGCGTGTGAGCTGGCGCGTTGAGGTCGGGCGAGACGCGAAAAAAGAGTTGGCGCGGCTGCCAGCATCAGCGCAGAAGCGCGTGGCCCGAGCGATCTTGTCGCTCGAGGTCGATCCGTGCCCATCGGGCTGCAAGAAGCTCAGGAATCGCGACGGTTGGCGCGTGCGCGTCGGCGATTATCGAATTCTCTATTTCGCCGATAAGCCGGCGCGACGAATTAACGTCGGCGTCATCGCGCATCGAAAGGACATCTATCGGAAGTAGCGTTACCAGGATTGGTTCGTAGCGGCTGAACGTCGGGAGTGCCGGTCGGTGGGAGTGCAGACGCATTTCTCAAAATCGTGGCCAACGCGTCGGGTTTGCTCTGCACAAGTTTAGGTTGAAGTGGTGAAGAATTCCCCATTGGAAATCTTCTGCTCGCAGGACCGAACACGTGAGCTCGCCGGTCAGAGTTTGTTGTAATCCTCGTGTGAACCTGTCCAAACCCATTCAATTCCATCCGGAACGACTTGTCCGACGCCGCGGTAATGGTCGCCGATTCGAATGGAGAAACGTGAACCGCTTCCGCCCTCCAGTTTCTTGAAAGCAAGCGACGAATGATTCTGATTTTCTCGCCAGAGCTGATAGTTTTTCACGCGAGCTTCTGAATATGGGACGGTAGCGCGTCGAACAACTTCCAAAAGCGCGCGGTTGTCCTTGATTTCAATCCTCTGGCCAATCGCGCAATGTCCCATCGGCGTGCTCCTTCTCCGCCTCCTCAAAAAGGCGATCGAGCTTACCCGAGGCTGAGTCCGCCTCGATTTGGTTGTCCCAAGCCGAGTTGTCCAACTGCACGAGGAAAGTTGTTAACGCGGTCAATTCCTGTGGCGGCAGCCTGGCGACAGCTTGCTTGATCTCGGCAAGACTCATATGAACATTTTGGCAATCGGCAGTGGAATTGCAACGGTAAAGCGGATGCGAGAGCAGCCCGTGAGGCTCTCAGATTGCCACTCCCGGGATAGGAAGCTGAATTGCGGCCGTAACCTAACCCGCGGCGGTGGGCCGAGATCGGCCTTTTAGCCGAACTCGCTGGCTCGAAGCTACCCAGATGGACGCCGAATCCGGATTTTCAAGTCCGACACGACGACGAAACAGCGCCTCCAAGACTGAACGTCTTCGCTCTTGAAGATTTGCTCGATCCGCCTCGCAAGGGCGAGTCGGCCGGGCATTCGCAGGCGGACGAGAATAAGGCCGTTGTGCATCCCCGGCCGATACTGCCGGAGATCCGAGAAGTCCAAGTCTTAATGAGGACGCGTTCCGCATTCTGCGTCGCGCGCCAGATCTCCGGATCGGCCCGACCAGCCAACTCCTCCGCCGGGACAGTATCGACATCGTGCCCCAGATCCTGCAGACGTGCGACGAGCAAGAAAGGCAGGTTCTCGTCGAGCTTTATCCTCACGCTGGAGAGGGCACCTCAGCGACAGGCAGATCTTCCTCCGCGGAGGCCGCGGCAAAGGCGATGACGGCGCGAACGGCTTCGTCGTTCAAGGTGGGAAAATCGCGCACGATTTCTTCGACCCGTGCACCCTCGACCAGGCTCGCGAGGACGGTCTTCACTGTCACACGAGTGCCTTTAATCACGGTTTCACCTCCACAGATCTGAGGGTCGCGCGTGAAGTAAGCCCGATAGTCCATGGTGCGCGAAAGCTACCGCCGCCAGGATGGGGCTGCAACCGGATGCACGCGTGCGGCCGCGCGAACGGGTTGATGCGGCTTTCCCTGGTCTGTAAAATACGCGGATGAGCGGTGCGGAAGTGGAAAAGCGGCCTTTGATTTGCCAGAGGCGACATCTTCGAGAAGTGGCGGCTGGCGAATCTCTCGATTCCGCACTCGCCAGCTGGCGTGGATTTGATAATGTGGAGCACGTGAGCTTGGAACAACTCGAAGACGCTATTCTGGGGCTCTCGCCTGACGAACGGCAGCGGTTGGCGCTATGGTTTGAGGACAACCGTCGGGAGCTGCTCGGCAGCGAGCCGGACGAATTGAGCGACGAACAGAGAGCAGAAGTGCTTCGCCGTCGTGATCTGGCGCTCGCAAACCCTGAGTTGCTCGAGCCGTGGGATGGCACGGTCGAGCGTGTGCGTGCGCGGCTGAATGAGTTTCGTCGTAAAAAAACTGCGGCAAGCTGAAGCGGACGCGCTCGAAGCTGCCATCTGGTATGAGGAACACCAGGCGGGATTAGGCGAGGAGTTTATCTACGAGGTCGATCGCGCGGTCCGGGCGCTGAGCGAGTCTGCACTTCGCAATCGCATCCGCTTCGCGGATGTGCGACGCGCCGCGGTAGATCGCTTCCGGTTCTACGGCATCTACTACACCGTTCGCGACAATGACGTCTGGGTTCTGGCGATCTTTCATGGCCGGAGGCATCCGCGCGTCTTGCAGGAGCGTGCGGAGCAGGGCCGCGTGTAGCGGCTT
>JACCZO010000332.1 GCA_013695925.1 Chthoniobacterales bacterium | reverse complement strand
CAGCGCCGCCAAACTTCCTAAAGATTTTAAAACCTCGATGACCTAGACTTACTTTCCGAATTTCGACTTCCGCTGTTTGACACGCGCTTTCAGAGAAGTCCTCACTATTGACACAAACATGGCCTATGGTCGCGCCGATCAATGCAGATAGCAGGACGCCGGTCGAATTCGAAATCCGTGTCGTTCCGCCGATGATCAATCTCGGTCGCGACTCTATTCTCCGCGACTTACCTGCCAGCTTCGTGGCGCCTCGGCCTAAACGGCGGAACTTGTTTGGTTCGGCCAGACTAAACCCGAGCGTGCGCTCCGCGAGGTGACGCAGCCAGAAGGCGTGCCCCGCTCCGAAGACGACCAGCACCCGATCGCCGGGCTGCGCGATCTGGGTCAGCTTGGCGAAGATTTTGGCGTTGCGGATACCAGGCGGCGTTCAAGTCCGCGCCCGGGTGTTCTTTCTGGTCTCCGAAGGCGAGCAGGCCGTTGTAGAATTCGTCGTGATCCGCCCGGACTTGGGCCCGGTCGTTCATCTGCGCGAGCATGAGGCGGATCAGGTGGTCTTTTGCGCCGCCTCCTGCGCTCTCACCATTTTCTCCACCTTCTCCTGCAGGCGGTCGAGCGCCACGGTCTGGTGATGGGCCTTGGCGTAAGCCTCCACTTTATCGAAGGAGAAATAGTTGATCGTGTCGCTTTGTTCATCGATGCCATAAACCGTCTTGTGGCGGAGGCGTTGGGCGAGGCGGTGCGATCTGCACGCGCTCGTCCGGGTTGGTACTTAGTTTCTCGGCCGTGAACTCGGTGTATTTCTGCGAACTGTAATCAAGTCGATCGGAGAGCGCCTCGATCGCTATCCTGGTCGGCTTGAATTTCGCGAGACGCGCGGCGATGTCGTCGAGCTCCCGCTGACGCACGGGGGTGAGGAGGTTCTCGGCTTTTGTTGTGCAAATCCAGGCCCGGATTGCCGAAGTGGTAGGTGCCGAGAATCATGATCTCGCCGGGGCAGGGGAGGGCGACGGGCTCTGCGCGAGGAGCGAACTGCTGGCGGCGGGGAGAGGAAGGCAAAGCGAAGCACGGATCTTCATGTTGAATGAGATGCGGTGCCCGCAGCAGGCAGATCATCCTTTTCGAGCGGGGCATTCTTTTGTAGCAGTACCCGGTGGTCGACATCAAATCAGCGTTGACCGTGCCGACCGACAATGGGTGTGAACTTCGGAAAGCCGGAGCTCAGCGCTTCGCGTCCTTCTCTCCCGTAGGGGGAGGGAGTAGAGCTGCGATTGCGTCGCGCATGACGGACTTGCAGGATCGCGCTTTCGCGCGTTCTAATCTGTGATTCAACTTTGAAGGAAATGCGAGAGATCATCGAAAAACAACGAGTGCAGGCTCCCTGCGTCACGCCTCAGGCACTGGCATGCGACGGAGAGCAAATCTGGCTGAGTTCGCGCGACCTCGGGACGCTCTACCGGCTTGATCGGAAGGGGTGGAAGGTCATCGAGGAGATCGATCCGCCCGGCGTGATCTGGGCAGCGGTGCAAACGAACGCCGGCTGGCGTTTCACGATCGGCAAAGGCTTGAACGACGATCGTTACGTTTATCGTTATGAGACGGGCGAAGGTTTTACCAAGCTCTTCGCCTGTCCCGATTTCACCGGTTCGTATCTTAGCTTCGATGGCGAACACCTTTACCTCAGCCAATGGTACAAAGGGGAAATTCATCGCGTCGATGATTCGGGAAATATCTCGCGAACGCTCGACATCGGCGCGGAGATTTGCGGACACACGTTTGTCGACGGGATGCTTTACGTTCTGCGTGGCCGCGAGAACAAGGATGTGCCTGACAAGTCGGAAGAATGGCGCATTGCGCGGCTCGACCCGCGCGAGGCGAGTCCGGTTGTCAAAGATCTCGCCACAGTACCGTTCCCCTCGCGATCCCTTACCTTCGATGGGGAGAACTTCTGGTCGAATCACCGCGCCGCCAATGAGACGGTGCAATTCGCCTTACCGTGATGATTCGTTAGGGAGATTGGTTTGGATGAAATCCGGGCTGGCGTGGATATCGATCTGCCGCAGCAATCTGCCCCCGGAGTTCACGAACCGATGGGGGGTGTTCGCCGGGATGACGACGATGCCGCCAGTTGTCACTTCGTGCTGTTCGTTGCCGACTGTGATCGTGGCGGTGCCTTCGATGGTGAAGGCAACCTCGACGTAGGGATGGGTGTGCAAAGGCGGACCCTGCCCGGGCTTGGCGGTCACGATGTAAGCTGAAAACGGCGCGCCTTGGTCTGCGCCCACGAACTCGTGCGACATTCCAGCAAACGGCAACTGGTCAAGTTTCAGGAAGCTCATGGTGGAATTACATGGCGGAACGCAATTCGCTGAGCAAGGACAGTCTGGGGTCAGCGGTCGCGAGAATGTTCGCCTAGCGAACTTCAGCGGGGCAATGCGGACAGGAAACGGACTCCACGTAACGCTGATCTTCCTGCTCGGTGATCGTTAGGGGAGTCTGGCAGACGAAGCAAAGGGCTGCGCCGGTTTCGCGGAGGGTGGAGTCGAGCGCGACGCGCCTGTCGAAGACGAAGCAATCGCCTTCGTAATGCGCGCCGCCGCACTCCGCGAAGTAATTCAGAATGCCGCCATCGAGTTGGAAGACATTGGTAAAGCCGGCCATCTCGAGGAGCGGTGCCGCCTTTTCGCAACGGATGCCGCCGGTGCAAAAAGTCACGACCGGTTCATCTTTGAGGTGACCGGGCAGGGCCGCGGCGGCGGCCGGGAACTCGCGGAAATGGTCGAGCTCGAGGGTGCGGGCGCCGCGGAAAGTTCCGAGTTTCACTTCGTAGGCGTTTCGTGCGTCGAGCAGCGTGAGGCTGCGGCCCTCCTCGAGCCATTGCTTGAGCTGGCGCGGCGCGAGGCGCGGGGCGGGCCGACGGGCCGGATCGATCCCCTCGACCCCGCAGGCGATGATCTCCTTTTTGATCTTCACCAGCATGCGGTTGAACGGCTGGTGATCGCTTTCGCTTATTTTCGGACGAAGATCGACCAGGTCGGGAATCTCCCTTAGCCTAACGAGAAGGCGATCACAGGCGGCGCGCTCGGCTGCGATGCAGAGATTGATCCCTTCCGGGCTGAGGAGGACGGTGCCGCGCATTTCGGCGGCATGGCAAAACTCCCGCAGCTCCACCCGCAGCGCCGCGAGATCGCCTAGCGAAGCGAATTTGTAAGCGGCAATGTTGGCGAAGGTGGGCACGGTCGGACTTTGGTTGGTCCTACCACGGTGCCGCGGTTGGTGCAAAGCGGGGCTTGAGTCGTGCAAGTGGGAAGGTCATTCTCAAGCCGGCCATGCCCAGTTCACAACGCTCGCGGACAGTTGCGCTCGCTTTCTTTCTTTCGGGTTGGGTGGCTTGTGCCGCGGCCTTTCTCTTACCGTTGCCTGCGCGGCTCAATTGGATCCAGACCGTGCTTTTTATTTATGGGAGCTCGGCTATCCTTTTCGGCGGCGGGACGGCGTTGTTTCGACATTTCGATGTGCGGGCGAAGGCGGCTCTCGCTCGGGGAGAAAACGTCATCGCCCGCTGGTGGGTCGAGCCGGAATCCTGGCGCGAATTTGTCGAGCAGGATCGCTCATCGAGTGGAGGAGCGGAATTCTTGCCTAACGAGCTTTCGTTTCCCAATGCGGTGCCGGAGGAAGGCGTGGAAGTGGTCGTAGGCAAGAACGCGGTGCAGGTCGGAGAGAGTATCCACCGGCTGACGGGTGGCATCCCGGAGGTGACGGCGGCGATCCTCCACGATTCGCGGCCCGGGGTCGTCGAGCTGCAGTTGTATTATCCAGGTGGCGGCCATGGCGCGTCGGGCGTCCCGCATGCGCCGCGACGCGCGACGTTGCGATTTCCGGTTGGAAGAGGCTACTGGAAAGAGGCCGGCGCTGTCGTCTCGCACTACCGCGGGGACGCACCGCGGGAACCGGATCTTCTCCACGGCAAAGGGGACGGCACCAATCCGGAGGATCTGACCCGGTGTTACAATTGCGGTTACGAAACCTACAAGCTGATGTCGCACTGCCCGCAATGCGGGCGCGGCATGCAATCGAAACGCTGGTCGCGCCGCTACGGCGTGGTTCTCGTCATCCTCGGTCTCGTGATAAGCATCGTGATCGGTTTCGTGCTCCTGGCGCTTTTACCACGATTGCACCATCCGCGCGGCTCGGGATTTTCGGACACGGGGGCGCAAGCCACACTGGCGCTGGTCGTTCTCGGAGCGGTGGAAACATTCGGCGTGACGGTGACCTGTTACGGTGTGTGGCAAGTCGTGACCGGTCGTCGAAGCAAATGGGTGATCTATTTTGCCCTCGGGATCGTTATCTTTTTGCTCTTGTTCGCGCTATCTCTCTAGGCTGTGCGGCGCTCTCGGCGCGATGTCCCTGCCGCTGTGCGCGTAAGCGGAAATTACTTTAGCAACTGCTCTCGTCGGTATGTTTCCTAGAGCCCAATCGACAAATCGATCTTTTGCAATGGGAGCGCGGAAAGATGCTGCTCCGGCCAAGCGGCGGCTTTCGCGGTGAGTGGGCTTTTCAAATTGTAACTCTGGTAACAGTTCATTTGCCCGATGTGCACGATCATCGCTCCACTTCGTTGATCCGGCTGCCGGGAACGTCTGTCACTTTCACGGTGATTTTGGCCATAAGTTTCCCGGCGCGTGCGCCGCTCTTCACGCGGCCGATCCGGCGTTGAGTGAGCGTCGCACTCCTTCCAATAGCGCGTCGATCACTGCCAGGTGTTTTGGATTGCCGGGTTTGGTTCCGATGCCGAAAACTTCATTGCCGACTTGAAACGAGAGTTTGTGGTCGGGCGAGATGAGAACGCATTCGATACGGCTGAAGGGAAACCGCTTCGGGCCGCCGAAGGCAGCGATCTCGCAAAATTTCACTCCCTCGGCTTCCACCATCAGGTAGTGCTTGGTGATCAATGAGCTGGCCGCGATTTTCAGGCTCATGGTTTAGTCTCCGCTGAAGATTCCCACGATCACCAGGAGGATGAACCCGGCGAGGATGAGCGCGTTCCAGATGGTGGCGACCCACATCGCGATGGTGTTAGGCAGGCGGCGATCCATCACTCCCACGCCGAGGCCAACACCAGCAATGGAGGGGGCGAGCAGGAGCAACATCAGGAGCACGCCGAACGCTTCCTCCAGATCCTTGTTTTCCGTCATCGCCTGAAAGAGTCCGGCGACGAGCGCGACCATGACGAGCGTGCACCAGATGGCGAGCGCGAACGAGCCGGCGAGCATTTTTTTTCGGCTCGGACTAAGGGTGGTGCGCGGGGTGGTGGCGCAGGCAGGACAGATTTGAATGCCGCCAGGCAACTCGAATTTGCAGGTCGCGCACATGAACGCGCCGCAGGTCTTGCATTGGGCTGTGGCCGGCAAATGCGGGTGCTGCACACAACGAGACTCAGCGTAAAGCCCGGAGGAAGGCGTTGGTGCGACCGCCGAAGAGCTTAACTCGCGCGGGCTTCGGAGCGCCTTTCGTGCCCGTTTAGGATCGTTCACGTTCGGCTACCCCGAGTTTCTGGACTGGTTGTAGCGACCGAGCTGATTTCGGACAAGTGCAAATCGTGTTTGACGATCCCGGTCTGATTTGCAGACTCAGCTCATGTTGAATCGTCGGGACCTGAAAGTGCAGGTCTTCTTATCCATCGGCGGTGCGGTCACGCTGGCCCTCCAACTGTCCTCATGCAGTCACAGCAGTTTCCGGCCGCCCGAGCGAGAAGGTCCGCCTGTCCTGGCCCAGCAGGAGAAGGAACCGCGCCTCTGGTTGCTCCTGAAACAGGAGGAGCAACGAATGCGCCATCTCGGCGGTGGCGGCCGCCGCGTGATCGGCAAATGGGTGACCGAGATTTATTATCATTTCGATCTGCAGGCGCATGATCCGGCCACCGCCGACCGGCTCTGGAAAAAGCGTCTCGCGACGGTGAAAGACGACGCCGGCGGGCACACCGCGCAGGCGCGCCTCCTCGGACAGGAAGGCGAGGTAGTCTGGATGTTTCTGAACGATGGACCGGTAGCTGTGTCGAGTAAGGACGGCTCCCAGCTCGCCGATCGCCGCACCATCGAGGAGCGCAACCCTACCTTGCGCGGTTTGATTCCGAAGGATCTCGACTTCTACGCCTACGATGGCGGCCTCGTTATCACCGCGGCCGACGCCCGGCGCTTCCGTATTCTCACGCCCGACGTCGCGGCCGAGCCCTACACCCCGCCTAACGACGATTATTTCCGCCAGGTGCAATTCATGGCGACGCGCTGGAATGGCGGCTATCACACGAGGGATTTCCTCGTCAGGCAAATGATGCTCAACGGCCGCTGGGTCGGTTTCTTCAACCAAAAAGAAGCGGACGACGCCGGAGAGGATGGCTTTGGCGACCGGATCGCCACGGGCGAGCCGGGCACAAATCCGGATCGGGTTTACTACGAGACGAACCAGGCGCGACGCACCTTCTGGTCGGCGCGGATCGGAAAAACGAAGGAATTTAGCGAGGGCACGCACGATCGGCTCTTCGACGTGACGCGGATACCGGGCGCCCCGGAATATCTGGAGGCGGGCCTGTTGATTCAGCAGGGAACGAAAAAGCCGCTGCGCCTCAAGGATCCCGATGGTTTTCTCGTCCTGCATCGGACGCGGATCGACGAGGAAGGCCGGCTCGCGCTCACCCGCCTCGACGACAACTTCAAGCCGCAATGGACGGCGACGTTGCCATTTCATGATTTGCGAAATCGCTACGAAAGTCCGGGGCACCTGCTCCTCTACGGGATCGTGCAGGAGACCGAGAAAGGCGTGACTGGTTCGAGCGAGCACCTTGTCGCGCTCAACCTCGCCGACGGCAAAATGCAATCCTGGAATGTGCCGGCCGAGAAGCGCGTGGACTAACGAATGAAAGCAGTGCTCGCCACCACGCTCGTAATCGCCCTGCTAGCAGCGCATGTCCGCGCGGAGGACGAAGGCGAGCGGCGACAGTTCACCGAAGAAGATCTCCCCTCGCTGGAGAAAGACCCGGCCGGCCCCTCGGAGATCGACGAATTCGCGGGGCGGCGCGGTTTTCACTACGCCCGCGATACGCGGCGGGCGGCACGGGGTGATTTCAAAGCGCTGAAGAAGTTTTTCGAGATCGCGAAGGATGCTGACGGCGCCGCCGCTGAAATCATCAGTGGCATGCCGACGGTGGTCTATCACCTCCTCGGTGACGAGAAGTTCTCGAATTTCCTGCGCACGCAGCCTTTGCCTTACCGCATGATGGTGCGGAATCTAATAGGCGCCGACGGCCGCTACCTGAGCCGACATTTCCCCCTCACGACCAGCCTGCTCTTCGCGCGCGAGATCGTCGCCTGGGATTCGCCTAACGGCCTCTATGCGATCCGCAAAGTTTTCAGCGATGGGCTGGAGCTGGCCGCCGATTCCAAAGTGGAGCGCGCGGAGCTGATCGAGAAGAAAAGTGGCCGGGTGTTGTGTGATCTGACCGCCGATGATATCGGCACCGGCGTGGAGCGCGAAGGCGAAGCGCTTTGGTCGCCGGATTCGAAGCGCGTGGCCTGCCTGTCGAGCGACTTGTCCGTGGAGCAAGGCAATCTTTTCAGCACCCCGCGCCCGGCTCCACTGCGCAAACAGACCGCGGTTTACCAGCTCTCCGGTGACACCTTCGGCCGCGTCGACCTTTCGTTAGGCAAAGTGCCGGGGCGCGAGAACGATGTCGAATTGGAGGGCGCGATCCTGGGCCACGTTTACATCGAGCCGGAGCGTTGGCTGAAGCCCAACGTGCTCGTTCTCACCCGGCACGAGTACTACCGGAAGATAATGCCGACCAAAGTCGACAACCTCACCTTCGACTCTATCCATGATCTCGCCCGGTGGTATGAAATCACGGCCACCATCCACCAGGATGGAAAAGCGACCACGGTCTGGAAGCCGCGTCGAGACTAACGAATAACATCCAAGCGGCTGGGCCGCGCGGTCACTGCGCTCGCAGTGCGACCATGGGATCGATCCGGGTGGCCCGCAGGGCCGGAATGTAACTGGCCAAAACCGCCACGACGAGGAGGACGAGCGAAATGCTGGCGAAGGTGAGCGGGTCGGTCGCGCTGATTCCATAGAGCAGGCT